>NZ_LHSJ01000134.1:0-10724 GCF_001270295.1 Achromobacter sp. DMS1
CGCCTGCGCCCCCGCGGGCCGGCTCCAGTTCGACCACCTGCACCTCGTGCTGCAGGCCGCCGTGGACGGCCTCGGCCTGGCCGTCGCCCCGCGCTCGCTGCTCTCGCACGATCTGGAACAGGGCCGCCTCGTCTCGCCGCTGCCGCAGTGGCGCCTGCCCCTGGAACGCTACTACTACTGCCTCGATCCCGGCGCCGGTCCCGAGGCGCAGTTCTTCGCCCGCTGGCTGGAAGACGTGCGGGCGTCGGAGGCGGCCGCCCGGTCGTAGCCGCACAGGCCGCGCGTCTCGCTCCGGCGCTTGCAGACGGCTGTGCCGTGTGAGGCGCGACGGAGAAAATCAACGCCGCCGTAGCCGTCCCGTGCCGTTGAATCCGGTTCCGCGCAATTCCTTCGAGCTGCGCGCCATACTTCCGCGCGACCGACTCGCTTGCCAGATTTCCGGCGGCGGCAACGATTTCGACCCGCTTCATGCCAGGTACGTCGAAGGCACAGGCACCAGCGCCCGCACCGCGCGGGAGGCAATGCCCTGGCGTTGCGCCGATTGTTTGACCCAATAGCCCAGATTGCAGACAAGATTCCGCCGGTCAATCGCGTTCAGCGCCGCGCCGCCCAGCAATTCGCCCGTTGTTTTCGAGAATATGCCCAGCTCGACAGCCGTCTTGGCGCGCTTGCTTGCCCGGCATTGCTTGAACCACGCAAGGGCGTCCGCTTTCGAGAACGAGGCGGTGCGCCATGGCATCCAGCGGCCCACGGTATTCACCGATTCCCGCGCCGCGCAAGCGAAATCAGCAGCGTCGCCAGGGCGAAAACCGCGAAGAACCCGTTCGTCGAACACCATCGATGGCATTGTCCACCTCTGCGACGGTCAAGAGCCCGATGATGCAGACTCGACGCCGGATATCGCGGGGCCAGATTCGACTTCCCTATTGCCGGGCAATGCCGTGCGGCGGCGTCGGCCCGCGCATCCGTTCTTTCGCCGCCCCCGCTCTCACGGCCATTGACGCTGCGGACGAACCCGCCCGCGTCAATCTCGCCTGGAAACCCTCAAGCCACCTCGCCGAGCGCGCGGGCGACTTGCTGTTCAGACTTCATCGGGCCGCTCGGGAAATAGCGCTTGAGCGGCAGCCGGGGCAGGTGGCGCATGGCGGCGTTGCGCTGCGCCAGACATGCGGCGCGGCCATGCGGCCGCCTCCCGGGCCATGGTGCTCGCCTGCCGGCCGGGCGCGGCGCGGGAAATGACATCGCGCGCCAGGCCGGGCGTGTCGGCCACTTTCGCCGCGCTGCAGGGCGATCCATTCCATCTGCGCCAGCAGTTCGCGGTAGCGGATGCGCGTGATTTCCCGGCTGGCGCGGTCAAGGCAGACGTTCTTGCCGATTTCGCGTTCGACGGTGCGCAGGGGACGGGCGCCAGGCCCATGGGGCGCGCCCGGTGGCCGGGACCGGCCTCAGGTGGTGGCGGCCAGCTCCTGGCCGGCCATGTAGATCTGCGCATAGCCCTCGCGAATGGCCGAGGTGATCTGGTCCATGCGGCGGTCGATGTGTTTTTCGAGCAGCGCCGCGCAGGCGTTCTCGTCGCGGGCGAGCAGGGCCTGCAGCAAGAGGCGGTGCTCGCGCTGGCTGGCCGGGCGGTCGGCGCGGCGCATATCGATCCAGCGCACGAAGCGGATGCGCGCATTCACGTTCTTCAGCACGCGCAGCATTTCGGCGTTGCCCGACATGGCCATGACGCGCTCATGGAAAGCCTCGTCCAGCGCCACCAGTTCCGCCACCGTGCGTTCGCCGGCCTCGGGGCCGGTGGCTTCCAGGAAGTCGAGCGCCTCGCGGATGCGCTCGTCGCCGGCGCGTTGGATCGCCAGCCGCACGGCCGACACTTCCAGCGATTTGCGCAGCTCGTAGAGCTGGAAGATCTCGTTGACGTCCAGGTCGCGGCAGTAAAAGCCCTTGCCGGGCGAGAACTTCAGCAGGCCCTCGATGTTCAGGCGGTTGAGCGCTTCGCGCAGCGGCGTGCGCGACACGCCCAGCGTCTTGGACAGCGCCACTTCGTTGATGCGCTCGCCGGGCTTGAAAACATAGTCGATCGCCATGTCCCGGACCTGCAGATAGACTTTGTCGACAATGCTGTCGCTGGGCGTTTGCGCGAGGTCTTCGGACATGGAACGGACGCCGGTGGGGCGAAAAGAAAGGGGAGGGGGCTTTAGCCTTTTTTCGGGGCCGCGCCGCGGCGGCCGTCCTTGGCGCGCATCGTATCACTTGACTGTATACAGAACAATATTCATCATCTGTATGCAGCATCGAATACAGATTTTTCGGCCCCGCCGGCCGACATTTTCCTCGCCTCCGATCCGAAAAGGACTTCCGCATGAAAGCCGTTTTCCTCGACGCCAACCCCACGCTCGCCGCCGTGGCCGAGCGCCTGCGCCGCGCCGGCGATCCCGAGCTGGTCATCAACCGCCAGCCCGACATCACGCCCGACCAGGTGCCGGCCGCGCTGGGCGACGGCGAAATCGCCATCATCGACCACACCCACCTGCCCACCGGCATTGCCCGCCAGTGCAAGGCCCTCAAGCACGTGGTCTTCCTGGGCACCGGCGCGCGCTCGTACATGAATCCCGAAGAGCTGGGCGGGCTGGGCATCGAGGTGCACATCATCAAGGGCTATGGCGACACGGCCGTGGCCGAGTGTGCGTTCGCGCTGATGTGGGCCGCCGCCAAGGGCCTGGCCAAGATGGACCGCGGCATGCGCGCGGGCAACTGGCTGCGCACCGACGCCGTGCAGCTCACGGGCAAGACCATCGGGCTGGTCGGCTTCGGCGGCATCGCCGCCGAGGTGGCCCGCCTGGCCCAGGGCGCGGGCATGAAGGTGCTGGCCTGGAACCGCAGCCCCAAGTCCCATCCCGGCGTGGAGTTCGTCGAGCTGGACGCGCTGCTGGCGCAGAGCCACGTGGTGTCGCTGCACCTGCTGCTCAACGACGAAACGCGCGGCATGATCTCCGCGCAGCGCCTCGCCGCCATGCGCGACGGCGCCATCCTCATCAACACCGCGCGCGGCGCGCTGGTCGACGAGGCCGCCATGATCGCCGCCCTCAAGAGCGGCAAGCTCGGCCACGCCGGGCTGGACGTGTACGAGGTCGAGCCCATGCCCGCGCAGCATCCGCTCTACGAACTCGACAACGTCACGCTGTCGGCGCACTCGGCTTTCCGCACACCCGAAGCCAGCGACAACCTGATCCAGGCCGCGCTCAACCATTGCCGCCGCGTCTCGGGCCAGGGAACGCAGCAATGAGCGCGCGCCTGCCCATCGAGCGCCTCGACCAGAACGCGCGCCGCTCGCGCGCGGTGATCCACGGCGACGTGGTCTATCTCGCCGGCCACACCGCCGCCGACCGCAGCCAGGACATCGGCGGCCAGACGCGGCAGGTGCTCGCCGCCATCGACGGAATGCTGGCCGAGGCCGGCACCGACAAGTCGCGCCTGCTCAGCGTCACCATCTGGCTGTCCAGCATGGCGCATTTCGCCGGCATGAATGCGGTCTATGATGCCTGGATCGTTCCCGGACAGGCGCCGGCCCGCTGCTGCGGCGCGCTGGAGCTTGCCGCGCCCGATATCCTCGTCGAAATCATGGTCACCGCCGCGCGCTGACCTTTCCTGCAACGGAGTAACGCTCTCATGTCCCATTCCGAGGCCGCGCCCGCCGTCCCCTTGCGGCGCGCGCAACGCATCGCCCGCATCGAGGTGTCCGGCATCCTGCGCATCGGCGCCCGCGCCGCCCAGCTCAAGCGCGAAGGCCGCGACGTCATCGTGCTGGGGGCCGGCGAGCCCGATTTCGACACGCCCACCAACGTCAAGGCCGCGGCCGTGCGCGCCATCGAGGCCGGCGAAACCAAATACACGCAGCTCGACGGCACGCTGGCGCTCAAATCGGCCATCGCCGCCAAGTTCCAGCGCGAAAACGGACTGGAATTCGGCCTGGACCAGATCACGGCCGGCGCGGGCGCCAAGCAGGTCATCCACAATGCCCTCATGGCCACGCTGGACGACGGCGACGAGGTCATCGTCGTCACGCCGTACTGGACCTCTTATGCCGACATGATCGCCATCGCTGGCGGCGTCGCCGTGCAGGTGCCCGGCCGCGAGGAAAACAACTTCCTGCTCGACCCGGCCGACCTCGAAGCCGCCATCACGCCGCGCACCCACTGGCTGATGCTGAACTCGCCGTCCAATCCGTCCGGCGCGGCCTACGACGAAGCGCGCCTGCGCGCCATCGCAGACGTGCTGCTGCGCCATCCGCACGTGTGGCTGCTGTCCGACGACATCTACGAACACCTCATCTACGACGGCTTCGCCTTCAAGACCATGGCGCAGGTGGAGCCGCGCCTGGCCGACCGCACGCTCACGGTCAACGGCCTGTCCAAGGCCTACGCCATGACCGGATGGCGCCTGGGCTACGGGGCCGGCCCGCGCGAGCTGATCGCGGCCATCGCGGTGGTGCAGAGTCAGAGCACGTCCAACCCCTGCTCGGTCACGCAGGCGGCCGCCATCGAGGCGCTCAACGGACCGCAGGACGTGCTCGCCGAGCGCCGCGAGTCCTTCCGCCGCCGCCGCGACCTGGTCGTGGACGCGCTCAATGCCATTCCCGGCATACGCTGCCGGCGTCCGGAAGGGGCGTTCTACACCTATGCCAACTGCGCCGGCGTGCTCGGCAAGACCACGCCCGGCGGGCGGCGCCTGGAAACCGACACCGACTTCTGCGCCTGGCTGCTCGACGAGCACGACGTGGCCGTGGTGCCGGGCACGATCTTCGGCCTGGCGCCGTATTTCCGCATCAGCTACGCCTCGTCCGAGGAGCAGCTGCGTACCGCCATGCAGCGCATCGCCGCCGCCGTCGCCACCCTGGCCTGAGCGCGCCGCGCGGCGGCCCGCGCGCCGCCGCGTCCCCGCCGGCGCGCGAGCCGGCTTTCCGCCTTCCACTTTCCGCCTCTCGCTTCCTGCCTGCGTCTCCGGCGGGCGGCCCTGTCCGGGCCCGACGCCGCCTGACCGCGCATCCGCGCGACGACGGCATCCATCTTCGGCCTCGCCGCTTTCCCTTCCTTGCTTCTCGCGCCGCGCTTCCGGTCCCGCATCGCTGTCACGCGGCCGCGGTCCCGGCTGGCGCGCGAGCGGAGTACGAAATTTCCGCGTCAATGGAGGAAAAGTCTGACAGGCCGATCGGCTCAGTCTGGCTGCGCGGCACGGGGCTCCAAATTTAGTATTTGCCCTTCGCAAACGGCGAGCCGACAAATATCTGCTCACAGTCTTTTGTGTTCCGTTCATCCATTTTTTTCATAGTGGAATAAATATCATGAAGAAGGCATCCACCGTTCTGGGTCTGGCAATCATGGCTGCGGCCGCGGGCAGCGCCTCCGCGCAGACGCAGGGCCGCATCGAGTTCAAGGGCTCCATCAGCGCCGACACGTGCTACCTGTCCAACGCGGGCGGCGACGCGCAGGTCATCAACGTGCAGCTGGGCGTGGTCAACACCGAAAGCATCGGCTCCGTGGCGGCGCCTTCGTTCTCGGGCAACGCCGGCACGGGCTCCGCCGACTTGAAGGTGGTGTGCAAGGCCGATTCCAGCGTCAAGATGACGCTGGCCGCGCCCGCCGGCGAAACCAGCGCCGACGGCCGCATCCTGCGCGTGAACGGCGGCTCCACCGCTGCCGGCTACGCCCAGAACGTTGGCATCGCCGTGTATCCCTCCACGAGCAGCAAGGATGCATTCGACCTCAAGAGCGGCGTGCTGGTCGACCGCAGCCTGAAAGCCGGCGAAAGCGTCAGCGTCAAATTCGTCGCCGCCTATGTGGCCAACGGCGTTCCCACCCCGCCCGCCAAGCCCGGCGAAGCGCCCGGACCCGCTCCGGCGCCCACCGCGGGTGTCGCGAACGCCACGCTGCCGTTCGTCATCACCACGAACTGAGGCGGCTGCGCGCGGCGTTTCGAAGCGGGGCCGTCGTCCCTCCTCGAAGCCGCTGCGCCGTGCGGCCAGCGGCTCGCTGCGCCCTCCCGGCGGGCTGTCGCGTCGTACGGCGTTCTCGCTCCCGGCGTGTTTTGAAATGGGGCGGCCCGGATTCGGTCCGCCCCGCAAATTTTCAGGTTGTTTTCCATGTTGCGAGTTAGCGCCCTTTTCTTCGCGGCAGCGGCGGTGCTGTCTTCAGCCGCCGCGCATGCAAGCATCGGCCTCAACACGACGCGCGTCATCATCGACGAAGGACGCCGCGAAGCGTCTTTCGGCGTGCGCAATCGCGGTGGCGCCGTTCTCGTGCAGTCATGGCTCACCGGGCCGAACGGCGAAGACGTGGACAACTTCACTCTCACACCCCAGCTCGTGCGCGTTCGCGCGGGCGGCGAGCAACTGGTGCGGGTGCTGTATTCGGGCCTGGGCGCGCCGGCCGACCGCGAAACCATGCTCTGGCTGAACGTCCAGGAGATTCCCCAGCGCGACGCCGAGGGCGGCAACATGGACGTGGCCGTGCTCCAGCGCATCAAGGTCTTCTACCGGCCTCCGGGGCTCAAGGGGTCGGCCCAGGCGGCCGCCGAGAACCTCGGCTGGAGCGTCGCCGGCTCGCAGCTCGTGGTGCACAACCCGGGCGCGTTTCACATCACGCTGGTCAACGCGTCGCTGTCGTCCGCGCCGGCTTCGCCGGTCTTTGACGCCGCCGTCGTGCCTCCCGGAGAAACCCTGCGCTTTTCCCTGCGGCACACCCTGTCCGGCAAATCCGGCAAGGCCGCGCTCGAATACCGGGTGGTCAACGATTTCGGCGGCCAGGATGCCTACCGCGTCATGCTGGAAGGAGAGCGCCCGGCGAAGCCCACGCCTGTTTCCAAATAGCCGGTTCCCACGCCCTGTCCGGGCTTCTTCATCGCTGATGTGGAATTCATGCTCGATCTCAATCATCCGTTCAGGACGCTGGCCGTCCGTATCGGCATGGTCCTGTCTGCGTCCGTCTTCATCGCAGGGCGGGCCGCCGTGGCCGCAGACGCCGATCCCGCTGCGGGCAAGCGGTTGATCCCGCCGTTCGACCCCAGCCTGATCCGGGGCGGCGACAACCTCGACCTCGGCAGCCTGATGTCCGACGAGGGCGGCGGCATGCCGCCTGGCACCTACCGGCTCGACATCATCGTCAACGGCGACGCCGTGGGCAAGCGCGACATCGCGCTTCGCCAGGTTTCCGGCAAGCACCGCCTCGAACCCTGCCTGTCGCTCGGCATGCTGCGCGAATTCGGCCTGTCGAAAGAGGCGCTGGCCAGGCTGTCTGCCGATGGGCAGTCCGGATGCGTGGACCTCTCCCGGCTCGACAACCAGGCGTTGGCCGACTACGACTCCGGCCGCCTGCTGCTGCGCGTGACGGTGCCGCAAGTCTTTCTCACCCGGAACCGGCGCGGCTACGCCGACGAAAGCCTGTGGGACTACGGCGTGAATGCCGCCTTCGTCAACTACCAGGTCAACTGGCGGTCGGACCGCTACGGCGGCCAGAACGTGCGCACGTCGTACCTGGGTTTCAGCAACGGCGTCAACCTGGGCACCTGGCGCGCGCGCAATGAGTCCAACCTGGTCCACACCCCGCAAGGCACGGAATTCCGCAGCAACCGGACGTTCCTGCAGCATGACGTCACCGCGCTGCGCAGCCAGTTCAGCGTGGGCGAGCTGTACTCCGGGGCCGATCTCTTCAACAGCGTGCGCTTTCGCGGCGTGCGCCTCGAGTCCGACGACAGCATGCTCGCCGACAGCGAGCGCGGCTACGCGCCCGTGATCCGCGGCGTGGCCGAAACCCATGCCACCGTGGAAGTGCGCCAGAACGGCTACCTGCTCTACAGCGCCACGGTGCCGCCGGGCCCGTTCGCGCTCAACGAGTTCTTTCCCAGCGGGTCCAACGGCGACATGCACGTGACCGTCATCGAGGCCGACGGACGCAAGCGCGAATTCACCCAGGCATTCGCCTCGGTGGCCCTGCTCGTGCGGCGCGGCCATTTCAAATACAGCGCCGAGGCGGGCAAGTACGACTCCCAGGACGACCGTCTCTCGTCGCCGAACTTTCTGTCCGCTTCGGCCCTCTACGGCCTGACCGACAACATTTCCGTGGCGGGCGGCTTCCAGGCGTCGGATTCGTACTATGCGCTCAACCTGGGCGTGGGCGCCAACACGCCGATCGGCGCGATGTCGCTCGACGCCACGCATTCCCGCAGCCGCATGCTGGGCGAGACGCGGCAGGGCCAAAGCGTGCGGGCGCTGTACACCAAGACCTTCACCGAGACGGCCACCAACTTCACCCTGGCGGCCTACCGCTACTCCACGCAAGGCTACCGGACGCTGGACAACCACGTCAGCGAGCTGGCCGCCGCCGGCGACGGCGGCGACCCGCAGCGCTATGCGTCCTCGCTCTCGCGTTCCAAGCTCGACGTCTACGTGAACCAGATGCTCGGCACGGGCGGCCGCTGGGGCAACTTCTACCTCAACGCCAGCCAGCAGCGCTACTGGAACGCCACCTCCAGCACCAGCGCCGGCGCAGGGTACGGCAATAGCTGGCGCGGCATCTCGTACAACCTGTCCTACGCGAGAACGCGCGACCGCTACGGCCGCAGCGGCGAGGCCCGCACGTCCGACACCGTCATGCTTTCGCTGTCCATCCCGCTGGGCAAGAGCGCGAGAGCGCCCAGCTTGTACCTCAGCCAGAGCCGCTCCGCAGGCAGCGTCCATTCCAATGCGAGCGTCAACGGCTACGTGCCGGGCGCGCGCTACACCATGTACTCGCTGCAGGGCGCGCACACTTCGCACGGCAACAACGCGGGCTCGCTGGCCCTGCACTCGGAGCTGCCCGCGGCGCGCATCGGCGGCACCTACAGCGCGGGCCAGGGGTATCGTTCGCTGAGCCTGCACGGCTCCGGCGCGGTCGTGGCGCACGGCGGCGGC
The DNA here is from genome assembly GCF_001270295.1 of Achromobacter sp. DMS1. Classification (NCBI taxonomy): domain Bacteria; kingdom Pseudomonadati; phylum Pseudomonadota; class Betaproteobacteria; order Burkholderiales; family Alcaligenaceae; genus Achromobacter; species Achromobacter sp. DMS1. The sequence continues at coordinate 8,942 of NZ_LHSJ01000134.1, forward strand.
GTCAATTTCACGCGCGACGTCGGCGAAGGCTTCGTGCTGGTGCGCGTCAAGGGCGTGGAGGGCGTCGGCGTGGGCGACAACCTGCCCACCACCGGCTACAACTCCTATGCCATTTACCCGTACATCCAGCCCTACCGCATCAATACCATTCACTTGAAGACCGATGCCGTGGGCGCGGACGTGGAGCTGGACGAACTGGTGGCGACCGTGGTGCCGCGCCGCGGCGCGATCGTGCAGGCCGATTTCAAGGGATTCGCCGGCCGCCGCGTGCAGATGGATTTCCGCCGCGATCCGCAGACCCGCCTGCCCCTGGGCGCCATGGTCGAGGACGGCGAGGGCCGGACGGTGGGCATGGTGGATCACCGGGGCCGGGCCCTGCTGCTGCTGGCGGAAGACCAGGGCCAGCTTTCCGTGAAGTGGGAGGGCGGCGAGTGCCGCGCCCGCTATGCGCTGCCGCCTCGCGATCCCGCCGTCTACTACGACACCGCGACCGTCGCATGTGAATGATGCGCGCCGCGCCGCAACGTCGCCGCGCCGCCTGCCCGCGGCGCTTGCCGATGCGCGCGGCGCCGTTCGGCCGCTGCGGAACCGGAGTTCTATAATGAATCAAATAGCAACAGATAAACCAATCGGATCGGAGATGGGTATGGGGCCGCGCATCGTTGTGGTAGACGACCACGCCTTGATCAGGATGGCCGTCCGCGTGCTGCTCGAGCGGGAGGGCTACCAGATCGTGGCCGAGTGCGACACCGGCGTCGATTGCATGCAGGCCGTGCGCACGCTGGAGCCCGATCTGGTCATCCTGGACCTGGGCATCCCGAAGCTCGACGGCTTTTCGGTCATTGCCCGGCTGCGGGCGGCCAGGGTGGCCACGCGCGTGCTTATCCTGACTTCCAACGATTCACGCAGCCACGCCGTGCGGTGCCTGCAGGCGGGCGCGGCGGGCTTCCTGTGCAAGGACGACAAGCTCGACGAACTGCCCACCGCCGTGAAGGCGGTACTCTCGGGCTACACGTATTTTCCGCAGGTGGTGGTCAGCCAGTTGTACGAAACCGCCGGCGCGGCGGCCGAGCCGGCCGAGAACGCCAGCGAGATATCCAAGCTCAGCGATCGCGAGCTCACCATATTGGGCCTGCTCGCCAAAGGCATGTCCAATCTGGAGATCGCCGAGACGCTGATGATCAGCCACAAGACGGTGAGCACCTACAAGGTCCGGCTCATGCAGAAGCTGAATACGCCCAACATGGTGTCGCTCATCAAGCTTGCGGAACGCAACGGCATTCCGCTGTCCTAGGGTGAACTCGCCCTGCAGTTCCACGGCCGGCGGGCCGCATGCCTATCCATCCCGGGCAGGGCCATGGCGTCGCTCCGCATCCAGCATGGCGCGGCGCAATTGGGGCACGCAGGTGGAATAGAGCTCCGCGGCGGACGGCGCATCGAGGGCGCAGGCGGCCTCCAGCCGCCGACAGGCTTCGATGAGAGTCCGGTCATTGAGCATGCGGCCCACGCCCAGGACGCGGTGAGCGTGATGGGCCAGGTTGTCCCTGTCCCGGCGGGCCGCCAGTTCGTCCAGTTTTTCCCGGTCGTCGCGCAGTGACGTGAGCAATTGCGCAACCAGGCGCTGGATGATCCCGGGATCGTTGCCGGCAAGGCTCGAGAAGATACTGTCGGATCCGTCAGCGGCGCCGTTATCGGTTCCGTTATCGGCTCCGCCACCGCCTTGCCCATCGGCTTCGGCGCCGCGTCCGTCTTCCGCCGCCGCGGGCCCGGCGCTCGCCCCGGC
>NZ_LHSJ01000135.1:0-24207 GCF_001270295.1 Achromobacter sp. DMS1
ATCCGCCCGCACGCGCCTGGCCTTCTGCACGCGCACGTGCAGCGGCACGAAGTAGTCGTCGTCGCGCGTCAGATAGGCCCGCATGTCGGGCTGGCTGTCGATGAGGCTTTTCAGCCGCCGCGCGATGCGCAGCACCACGTCTTTCTCGCGCAGGCCGCTGTTGCCGATGGCGCCCGGGTCTTCGCCGCCGTGGCCGGGATCGAGCGCGATGGTCAGCATGCGGCGCTTGCGGCCCGCCGTGGACGGGGCCGAGGGCTTGGGCGGGCCGGCGCGGGCTGCTGGCCCCGCGCCAGCGGCGGCTCGGGCGCGTCCTGCCGGGTGACCGGATTGCGCTGGATGTCTTCGAGGATGCGCGCCAGCGGATCGTCCACGTCGGGGCCGCTCTGCTTGTTGAGGATGGCCACCAGCGGGTCTTGCGCGATCTTGGGATAGAGATCCAGCACCAGGCGGTACTGGTAGTCGGCCACCGGCTTCAGGGTGAACACCTGCGGCGCCACCGCCTGCTTCAGGTCGAACACCATGCGCACGACGTTGGGCCGGTTCTGCGCCACGCGCAGGCTCTGGATGTAGGGATCGTCGGGGCGGACCTTGGAAACCAGGTCGTTGAGCGCGGGGCTGAGGGTCAGTCCCTCGATGTCCACCACCAGCCGGTGGGGGTTCTCGAGCGTGAAGTGCTCGGCCTTGAGCTCGCTGTCCAGTTCGAGCGTGACCCGGGTGTACTCGTCGGCCGGCCAGGTGCGCACGGCCAGGATGGTGGCGGCCTGGGCCAGCCGGGGGATGACGGGGAGGACGAGCAGCGTGGCGGCGACGCTGATCAGGCGGCGCCGGGTGGCGCCTTCCGAAGGGAGGGCGCGCCAGGGGCGGGGGGACAATCGCGTTCAACCATGTTTGTCCTCGGGGAGTGTACGCGCTGAGGGTGGCGTCGCGTCCCTGGCCCGCATAGGCCAGGGAAATCAGCAGGTCGGGAGGGGGCAAGAGGCCCTCGGCCCGTTCCGGCCATTCGATCAAAACGACTGCGTCGTCACGCAGCAAATCCCGGAATCCTGCGTCCAGCCATTCGCGCGAATCACTAAATCTATAAAAATCAAAGTGATAGAAGTATAAGTTAGAAACTTTATAGGATTCAAGCAGCGCGTAGCTCGGACTCTTGATCCGGCCCGCAATGCCGCAAGCACGCAACAACGCCCGTGTAAAGGCGGTTTTTCCCGCGCCGAGGTCGCCCCGGAGGTGGATGTGTCCCCCGGCGGGGCCGTGCTGGCCGCTGACCAGGGGGGCAAGCCGCCGGGCGAGATCCTCGGTGGCGGTTTCATCGGGCAGGTGCAGGGTGGCGCTGCGTAAGGGAGCGGACATGGCGCGGGGCGAGTGGTAAAAGAGAAAGCGAGACAGGCACGAGGCCCGGCCGGACGCGATCGGCGTACGCCATTATAGGAATGCGGGTTTCTGCTAATCTATGATTGATTGTTATTCTCAATAAGCTGCCGCACCGGGCGCGCTGCGCATCCGGCCGGCCGCCGTTACGGAGCCGCACGCGCATGAAGACCCGCATCGAAAAAGATACTTTCGGTCCCATCGAGGTCCCGCAGGATCACCTGTGGGGCGCCCAGACCCAGCGTTCGCTGCACTTTTTCGCCATTTCCACCGAGAAGATGCCGGCTCCGCTGGTGGAGGCGATGGCGCGGCTCAAGCGCGCCGCCGCCAAGGTGAATGCCGAACTGGGCGAGCTCGACCCCAAGATCGCCGACGCCATCGTGAAGGCGGCCGACGAGGTCATCGCCGGCAAGTGGCCGGACGAGTTTCCGCTGTCGGTCTGGCAGACCGGGTCGGGCACGCAGAGCAACATGAATATGAACGAGGTGCTGGCCAACCGCGCCTCGGAACTGCTGGGTGGCGAGCGCGGCGAGGCCCGCAAGGTCCATCCGAACGACCACGTCAACCGCGGGCAGTCTTCCAACGATACCTTCCCCACCGCCATGCACGTGGCCGCCGCCGTGCAGGTCGAGCACCACCTGCTGCCGGCCCTGAAGGCGCTGCGCGCCACGCTGGCGGCCAAGAGCGCCGAATTCTACGACATCGTCAAGATCGGCCGCACGCACCTGCAGGACGCCACGCCGCTGACGCTGGGCCAGGAGATCTCCGGCTACGTGGCGCAGCTCGACCTGGCCGAGCAGCAGATCCGCGCCACCCTGCCGGGCCTGCACCAGCTCGCCATCGGCGGCACCGCCGTGGGCACGGGTCTGAACGCCCATCCGCAGTTCAGCGCCAAGGTGGCGGCCGAACTCGCGCACAGCACCGAGACTGCCTTCGTCTCGGCGCCCAACAAGTTCCAGGCGCTGGCTTCGCACGAGGGCCTGCTGTTCGCGCACGGCGCGCTCAAGTCGCTGGCCGCCGGACTCATGAAAATCGCCAATGACGTGCGCTGGCTCGCCAGCGGCCCGCGCTCGGGCCTGGGCGAGATCAGCATTCCCGAGAACGAGCCGGGCAGCTCCATCATGCCGGGCAAGGTCAATCCCACGCAGTGCGAGGCCATCACCATGCTGGCCGCGCAGGTCATGGGCAACGACGTGGCCATCAACATCGGCGGCGCCAGCGGCAACTTCGAGCTCAACGTCTACAAGCCGCTCATCATCCACAACTTCCTGCAATCGGCGCGCCTGCTGACCGACGGCATGGCCAGCTTCAACCAACACTGCGCGGCCGGCATCCAGCCCAACCGCGAGCGCATCGCCGAGCTGGTGGACCGCTCGCTCATGCTCGTGACGGCGCTCAACCCGCACATCGGCTACGACAAGGCCGCGCAGATCGCCAAGAAGGCGCACAAGGAAGGCCTGTCGCTCAAGGAGTCGGCGCTGGCGCTGGGCTTCCTGACCGAGGCGGAATTCGCGCAGTGGGTCGTGCCGGCCGACATGACCAACGCCCGCAAGCCGGGCTGAGGGCGTTCCGGGCGGCGGGGGCGTTCAGGCGCCCGCCGCCAGCAGCCAGAGCGGAATGGTCAGCGCCGAGAACAGGGTTCCCAGCGAGATCAGCACCGCCACCATCCGGCCGTCGCCGCCCATGCGCATCGCCAGCACGTAGGCGGCCGAGGCGGTGGGCAGGGCGGCGAAGAGCAGCAGCATGCGCGACTCCAGGGACGCCAGCCCCAGCAGGCGCGCCACGGCCAGCGCCACGAGCGGCAGCGCCAGCAGCTTCACGGCCAGCATCCAGGCGATCAGCCTGCCATGGCCCTTTCCTCCTTCCCACGACAGGCTCGCGCCCACGCAGATGATGCCCAGCGCGATGGCGGCCGCGCCCAGCCGGCCCAGCACGGTGTCGATGGGCGCGGGCAGGTGCAGCCCGGCCAGGTTGCAGGCCAGGCCGGCCAGGGTGGAAACCAGGAGCGGATTGCGCGCCAGCTCGCGCAGCAGGCTGCCGCCGTTGTGGCGGGCCAGCCCGTAGACCGCGGCCAGGTTCGCCATGGGCACGGCAAAGCCCACGATCAGCGCCATCACGGTCTGGCCCTGCGTGCCGCCGAGGCTGGCCGCCAGCGCCAGGCCGATGTACGTGTTGAAGCGGTAGCCGCATTGCGCCGACGAGGCCAGGCCGATCGGCGCGGGGCGCAGCACCGGCCCCGCCAGCCAGGCCAGCGCCACGCCCGACCAGATGACCGCCGCCGTGGCCTGCAGCAGCAGGGCGGCGTTGCCGGCCGAGATCGGCGTGCGCAGGATGGACTGAAAGAGCAGCGCGGGAAACAGCACGAAATACACCAGCCGTTCCATGCCGGCGAAGAATTCCCGCGAGAATCCGAGTTTGTGGCGCAGCGACCAGCCCAGGGCGACGAGCAGAAAATCAGGGAAAACCAGGAGTGCGACCGACATGGATCCGTTGTCTTGGCGAGGGGCGCGCGGCCGGCTGGCGGCCTATGCGAGTGTAAGCATTTGCTGCTATTCTCCGTCATTCTGGCGGGCGCGTCTGCCACAAGCAACTCGAAAACAGCCTGGCGGTCCCTGCCATGCGCAAAAGCGCCCGCGCCGTTATCTGCATATCCGTCCACAGGCGGATGCAACACACGACGGTCCCGTCCCGCACGGGTTCGCAACTAGGAGGAAGCACACCAATGATCAAAATCCGCTCCCTGGCCGCGGCTATCGCGCTGGCCACCGGCGCCGCCAGCCTGCTGGGCGCCACGGCCGCTCACGCCGCCGACAAGTACCCGAGCAAGCCCATCCGCGTCATCGTGCCGTTCGCGCCGGGCGGCTCCACCGACATCATCGCGCGCCTGGTCACGCAGCGCATGAGCCAGGAACTGGGCCAGCCCATGGTCGTGGAGAACAAGGGCGGCGCGGGCGGCGCCATCGGCGCTGCCGAAGCCGCGCGCGCCGACGCCGACGGCTATACGCTGTCTATCGCCACGGTGTCCACCATGGCCGTGAACCCGGCCTGCCGCCCCAACGACCTGCCCTACGATCCCATCAAGGACTTCCAGCCGGTCACCAACTTCGCGAACACCGCCAACGTGGTGGCCGTGAATCCCAAGTTCCCCGCCAAGGACTTCAAGGGCTTCCTCGAAGAGCTCAAGAAGAACCCGGGCAAGTACTCGTACGGCAGCTCGGGCACCTGCGGTGTGCTGCACCTGATGGGCGAATCGTTCAAGATGGCCACCGGCACCGACATCGTGCACGTGCCCTATAAGGGTTCGGGCCCGGCCGTGGCCGACGCCGTGGGCGGCCAGATCGAAATCCTGTTCGACAACCTGCCCTCGTCGATGCCGCAGATCCAGGCCGGCAAGCTGCGCGCCATGGCCATCGCCTGGCCCCAGCGCATCGATTCCATCAAGGACGTGCCCACCTTCAAGGAAGCCGGCTATCCGGTGCTGAACCAGCCGGTGTGGTATGGCCTGCTGGCCCCCAAGGGCACGCCCATGGAAGTCGTGAACAAGCTGCGCGACGCCGCCGTGGTCGCCCTGGAAGGACCCCAAGGTCATCAAGGCGCTCGACGAGCAGGGCTCGGCGCCCTCGGGCAACACGCCGGAAGAGTTCGCCAAGGAAATCAAGGAACAGTACGACTGGGCCAAGGACGTGGTGAAGAAGCAGAACATCAAGCTCGATTGATGACGCTTCCCGCCTGACGGCTCCGGACCCGCCCGCGTGGCGGGTCTTTTTCGGGGGCGCCTATGCGCCCATCACCTCGGCCAACCGCGCCTCGCAGGCCGAGCGCAGGCGTTCGATGAGCTCGCGGTGCAGGCCGGACAGGGGATCCTGGTTGCGCACCATGATGCTGATGGGCACGCGCAGCGCCGGATCCAGGCGGCGCAGGCCCATGCCGGGCCGCAGCATGGCCTGGGCGGTGATGGCGTCCACGATGGCGTCGCCGCAGCCCGCGTCACCAGCGCGCAGGCCACGTAATGCGTCTGCACCCGGATGGCGGCCTGCGGGTCCAGGCCCTGGGCGTCGAGCGCCATCTGCAGCAGCGCGCCGGAGGCGTCGCGCGCGTCCAGCAGGATCAGCGTGGCCGAGTGCGGCAAGTCCTGCAGGCGCAGCGGGCCCGCGTCCGTCTGGCGGCTCAGGTGCACGAGCTCGGTGTGGCCCAGCCCGATGCGGGTCAGGCCGGCGTAGTCGTTGCTGTCGAACGTGATGGCGAGGTCGAGCTCGCGCGTGAGCAGCCCCTGCACCAGCTCCGCGCTGTGATGGGTGTGGATGTCGAAGGTGATGCCTGGCTGCGCGTCGCGGCTGGCGCGCACTACCTCCGGCAGCAGCCCCAGGCCGAGCGCCGGCGCGCAGCCCAGGCGCAGGTGGCCGTTGGGGCTGTCGCGCAGGCTGGCCGCCAGCCTGCGCACGCTGCTCAGGTCCTGGTGCAGCCGGGCCACTTCGGGCGACAGGATTTCCGCCTCGCGCGTGGCCACCAGGCGCCCCTTCACGCGCTCGAACAGCTTGAATCCGAGCTGGGCCTCGGCATGGGCCAGCAGCTTGCTGGCGGCGGGCTGCGAAATGTGCAGGGCGGCGGCCGCCTCGGTCAGCGAGCCGGTGCGGCGGATCGCTTCGAAGATCTCGATGTGGCGCAGGCGCATGGGCTGGACTCGGTACGGAAGTGAAACGGCGATTTTAGGATCAATGTCAGGCGGGGGCGGGCGCTCTTGACTATGATGGCCGCTTGCCGCAATGCCCGAGGGAGACTGTCATGCGTGTCCGCCAAGCCGCCGCCGCGGCCCTGCTTTGCCTGTCCATGCTGCCCGCGGCGCAGGCCCGCGGCCCGGTCGCCGCCGAAGACCGCAATCCCGAGGCGGCCACCGGGCTGGCCGAGCGCCCGCTCGTGCGCGCGCCGCATTTCATGATGGTGTCCGCCAATCCCCATGCCTCGGCCGCGGGCCGGGAGATGCTGCGCAAGGGCGGCAGCGCGGTGGACGCCGCCATCGCCGCGCAGCTGGTGCTGAACCTGGTGGAGCCGCAGTCTTCCGGCATAGGCGGCGGCGCGTTCCTGGTGACGTACTCCGCGCGCGACGGCCGCATCGAAACCTACGACGCGCGCGAAACGGCGCCCGCCGCCGCGCGGCCCGACCGTTTCCTGAAAGACGGCAAGCCCATGCCTTTTTCCCAAGCGGTCAATAACGGCATGGCGGTGGCCGTGCCGGGCTTGCTGCGCGGCCTGGAACTGGCCCACCGCGAGCACGGCCGGCTGCCGTGGCGCGAACTGTTCCAGCCCGCCATCCGTCTGGCCGAACGGGGTTTTGCGGTATCGCCGCGCCTGCATGCGCTGCTGGCGGGCAACAAGGCCCTGCGCCGGCAGGAGGCCGCGGCCGCCTACTTCTATGCGCCGGACGGCGCGCCCTGGCCGGTGGGGCATGTGCTGAAGAACCCGGATTTCGCGCGCACGCTGCGCGAAATCGCGGCGCATGGCGCGGACGCGTTCTACACGGGAGACATCGCGCGCGACGTCGTGGCCGCCGTGCATGCGCACCCCAGCCCGGGCGACCTCAGCCTGCAGGATCTGGCCGGCTACCGCGCGCTCAAGCGCGAGCCGGTCTGCGGCGGCTACCGCGGCTACACGCTGTGCGGCATGGGGCCGCCCAGCAGCGGTCCGCTGGCGGTGTTGCAGATCCTGGGCGAGCTTGAGCAGTACCCCATGGGCAGCTACGCGCCGGAAAGCCTGGAGGCCGTGCATTACTTCTCGGAGGCGGGCCGGCTGGCGTTCGCCGACCGCGATTTCTACGTGGGCGATCCGGATTTCGTGCGCGTGCCGGTGCGCGCCTTGCTCGATCCCGCCTATCTGCGCGCGCGCGGCGCGCTCATCCGGCCCGACCGCAGCATGAAGGTGGCGCTGCCCGGCGACCCGGAGGGCACGCTGCTGTCGCTGGGCCGGGACGACGCCATCGAGATGCCGTCCACCAGCCATCTGGCCGTGGTGGACGCGCAGGGCAACGCGCTCAGCATGACGACCACCATCGAGAACGAGTTCGGCAGCAAGATCTTCGTGCGCGGATTCCTGCTCAACAACGAGATGACGGATTTCTCCTCGTCGTTCCAAGATCCCGAAGGCCGCCTGGTGGCCAACCGCATCGAGCCCGGCAAGCGGCCGCGCAGCGCCATGTCGCCCATGATCGTACTGCGCGATGGCAAGCCCTACATGGTGGTGGGGTCGCCCGGGGGCAGCGCCATCATCAATTACGTGGCCAAAACGCTGGTCGGCGTGCTCGACTGGGGGCTGGACATCCAGCAGGCCATCTCGCTGCCCAACATGGGCAGCCGCAACAAGGAAACCGAACTCGAAAAAGGCACCCCGCTGGAGGCGCTGGCGCCCGCGCTCGAGCGCATGGGGCATCCGGTGCGCCTCATGGATTTTCCCAGCGGCCTGCACGGCATCGTCATCGACGGCGGGCTGCAGGGCGGCGCCGATCCGCGCCGCGAAGGCCAGGCGCTGGGCGGCTAGGGCGTGTTCACCCTGGCGCCCGGCCCCGCGGTCTTTACTCGAGGTCGGCGGGGTCCAGCTCCATCGAGGCTTCGCGGCGGCGCGCCAGCCAGGTCACGCCCCACATCGCCACGCCCAGCAGCAGCAGCCAGCCGGCCACCTGGTACTGGATGACGTCGCGCCCGGTCAGCGGCGTGACCAGGAACAGGCAGGCCGCCGCGCCCAGCCAGGGCGTGACGCTGTTGATGCGGAAGTGCTCGTGCGGCACCCGCTCGCGGCGCAGCACCAGGACGGCCACGTTGACGAAGGCGAACACGCCCAGCAGTAGCAGCGCGGTGGTGCCGCCCAGGGCGCGGATGGCCTCGGAGTCCGACAGCGACACCAGGACGATCATGCCGAAGGCCAGCGCCGTGGTGAAGAGAATGGCGCTCCAGGGCGTGTGGTTGCGGCGGTGCACGTGGGCCAGGAAGGCGGGCAGCACGCCCTGGCGCGACATGCCATACAGCAGCCGGCTGGCCATCATCATGTTGATGAGGGCGGAGTTGGCCACCGCGAACATGGAGATGATGGGCATGATGTATTCCACCGGCAGGCCGGGCGCGGCGCGCTTGACCACGAGCACCAGCGGCGTGGCGCTCTGCGCCAGCTCGCCCACGGGCACCAGCGCCACGGCGCAGACCGACACCAGCACGTAGATGAGCGCCGTCAGCCCGAGCCCGGTCAGCATGACCTTGGGGAAGATGCGGTGCGGGTCGTGCGTTTCCTCGGCCATGTTGACCGAGTCCTCGAAACCCACCATGGCGAAAAAGGCCAGCGCGGTCGCCGAGGTGACCGCCAGGAACACGCTCTTGTCCTCGGGCGTGTCGAAGGCCACCACGCGCGAGAAATCGGCCTGGCCGCCCGCGATGGCGTAGAAGCCCAGCAGGATGACCATCAGCAGGCCGGAAAGCTCGATGAGGGTGAGCACCACATTGGCGCGCACGCTTTCCGAGGCGCCGCGCAGGTTCACCAGCATGACGAGCAGCATGAAGCCCAGCGCGCCCGCCGTGATCCACCCCTTCTTGGCCTCGATGCCCATGGCCGCGAACAGGTTGGCGGCGAAGGCCTGCGAGGCCGTGGCCGCCGAGGTCAGCCCCGAACACATCACCGTGAAGCACACAATGAAGGTCAGGAAATGCAGGCCGAAGGCCTTGTGCACGTACAGCGCCGCGCCCGCGGCCTTGGGATACTTGGTGACCAGCTCGAGGTAGGACAGCGCGGTCAGCAGCGCCACCGCGAACGCCACCAGAAAGGGCAGCCAGGCGGCGCCGCCGACTTCCTTGGCCACCTGGCCCGTCAGCGCATAGACGCCGGTGCCCAGTATGTCGCCCACGATAAAGAGCAGCAGGAGCTTGGGACCCATGACCCGCTTGAGCGGCGCGTCGTGCGTTGCCGGGTTCCGGGGGGATGTCTCAGCCATCGTCTCTCCTCTTTCCGCTTGATTGCTGGAACTCGCGCTCGCGTGGCGCGTGCGGAAAAGTCTAAGGCGGCCGGCGTGCCGGCGCTGCAAGGCGGTGCAACCAAATGTTGTGCCCCGCGACGGGGGGCGTGTGGTCCGGACCCCGCCCGTGGCTGCCGCGGCACCGGACAACGGGCAAAGAATCTATGGTCAGCCCGATTTTTGCAAGCAAGTTCGTGTTGGCGTAAATTGGGCTTGCTCAAATCTATTCGGAGTCGGTTGGGGACAGGTCCCCCGCTCCATGATGAGAGTCGCGCCCGGCAAACCTCAAAAAAGCCCTCAGCATCTAGGTGCTGGATTCTTTGCCAGGTTTTTTGCCAGGCCGTTGAGCCGTTTATGTCTTCACGTACTCGCGTCGCAAAACCAGGAAGTGGCAGCGTAAAACGGTGATGAAGCTCAGGCTGCTGCTACAGCCTGCTGACTTCGGTAGTTCGTTCCGTTGGCGAGGATGGCCCAGGCTATCCTCGCCAATTTATTGGCCAGCGCACAGGCCACCACGTTCGAGTGGCGCCTTGCCAGCAGCTCGCGCACCCAGATGCCCAGCCGGTCCGTGCGCTGCTCGACGCGTTGCATGATCGCTCGTGCACCCTGCACCAGCAGCCGCCTGAGGTTTTTGTCGCCGCGTTTGCTAATGCCCAGCAGCGTGGGCTTGCCGCCCGTGCTGTACTGCCGTGGCACCAGGCCTACCGAGGCGGCGAACTGGCGTGCCGAACCGAATTGCTGCGCATCGCCTAGTTCTGTCATCAGCACGCTCGCCGTGATCGGCCCGATGCCGGGGATCTCCAGCAGCCGCTGGCTGCGTTCATCCTCGCGCAGTTGCTGGCACAACTCGCGCTCGATCTGGGCGATTTGCTCGTCCAGATACTTGAAATGGGTTTGCAGCCGTTCAAGCAGTGCCACCAACCGGGGCGGCAGCTCATGCCCGGCCAGCACCGCCGGCAGGTGCCGGATGATTGCCTGGCCACGGGGTAGGCTGATGCCGAACTCCAGCAAAAAGGCGTGAAGCTGGTTGATCACGCCCGTGCGCTCGCGTACCAGCGACTCCCGTACACGGTGCAGCGCCGAGACGGTCTGCTGGGCCTCGTTGCGAACGCTCACGAACCGCATGCTTGGACGCGAGGCGGCTTCGCAGATCGCCTGCGCATCGGCGAAGTCGTTCTTGTTGCCCTGCACAAAGGGGCGCACAAACTGGGGCGAGATCAGCTTGGCCTGGTGACCCTCATCCTGCCCGTGCAGATGGAAGCTATGCTTGCCCAGATCGATACCAATCAGCGTGACGGTGTTCATGAGAGGTCTCCCAGAAAGAACAATCCCCACTCAGCGTACCGCTTCGTGGGGATCGGGCTGACCNACAACCTGCCCTCGTCGATGCCGCAGATCCAGGCCGGCAAGCTGCGCGCCATGGCCATCGCCTGGCCCCAGCGCATCGATTCCATCAAGGACGTGCCCACCTTCAAGGAAGCCGGCTATCCGGTGCTGAACCAGCCGGTGTGGTATGGCCTGCTGGCCCCCMMGSRCTCGGCCACGCTGATCCTGCTGGACGCGCGCGACGCCTCCGGCGCGCTGCTGCAGATGGCGCTCGACGCCCAGGGCCTGGACCCGCAGGCCGCCATCCGGGTGCAGACGCATTACGTGGCCTGCGCGCTGGTGGACGCGGGCTGCGGCGACGCCATCGTGGACGCCATCACCGCCCAGGCCATGCTGCGGCCCGGCATGGGCCTGCGCCGCCTGGATCCGGCGCTGCGCGTGCCCATCAGCATCATGGTGCGCAACCAGGATCCCCTGTCCGGCCTGCACCGCGAGCTCATCGAACGCCTGCGCTCGGCCTGCGAGGCGCGGTTGGCCGAGGTGATGGGCGCATAGGCGCCCCCGAAAAAAGACCCGCCACGCGGGCGGGTCCGGAGCCGTCAGGCGGGAAGCGTCATCAATCGAGCTTGATGTTCTGCTTCTTCACCACGTCCTTGGCCCAGTCGTACTGTTCCTTGATTTCCTTGGCGAACTCTTCCGGCGTGTTGCCCGAGGGCGCCGAGCCCTGCTCGTCGAGCGCCTTGATGACCTTGGGGTCCTTCAGGGCGACCACGGCGGCGTCGCGCAGCTTGTTCACGACTTCCATGGGCGTGCCCTTGGGGGCCAGCAGGCCATACCACACCGGCTGGTTCAGCACCGGATAGCCGGCTTCCTTGAAGGTGGGCACGTCCTTGATGGAATCGATGCGCTGGGGCCAGGCGATGGCCATGGCGCGCAGCTTGCCGGCCTGGATCTGCGGCATCGACGAGGGCAGGTTGTCGAACAGGATTTCGATCTGGCCGCCCACGGCGTCGGCCACGGCCGGGCCCGAACCCTTATAGGGCACGTGCACGATGTCGGTGCCGGTGGCCATCTTGAACGATTCGCCCATCAGGTGCAGCACACCGCAGGTGCCCGAGCTGCCGTACGAGTACTTGCCCGGGTTCTTCTTGAGCTCTTCGAGGAAGCCCTTGAAGTCCTTGGCGGGGAACTTGGGATTCACGGCCACCACGTTGGCGGTGTTCGCGAAGTTGGTGACCGGCTGGAAGTCCTTGATGGGATCGTAGGGCAGGTCGTTGGGGCGGCAGGCCGGGTTCACGGCCATGGTGGACACCGTGGCGATAGACAGCGTATAGCCGTCGGCGTCGGCGCGCGCGGCTTCGGCAGCGCCGATGGCGCCGCCCGCGCCGCCCTTGTTCTCCACGACCATGGGCTGGCCCAGTTCCTGGCTCATGCGCTGCGTGACCAGGCGCGCGATGATGTCGGTGGAGCCGCCCGGCGCGAACGGCACGATGACGCGGATGGGCTTGCTCGGGTACTTGTCGGCGGCGTGAGCGGCCGTGGCGCCCAGCAGGCTGGCGGCGCCGGTGGCCAGCGCGATAGCCGCGGCCAGGGAGCGGATTTTGATCATTGGTGTGCTTCCTCCTAGTTGCGAACCCGTGCGGGACGGGACCGTCGTGTGTTGCATCCGCCTGTGGACGGATATGCAGATAACGGCGCGGGCGCTTTTGCGCATGGCAGGGACCGCCAGGCTGTTTTCGAGTTGCTTGTGGCAGACGCGCCCGCCAGAATGACGGAGAATAGCAGCAAATGCTTACACTCGCATAGGCCGCCAGCCGGCCGCGCGCCCCTCGCCAAGACAACGGATCCATGTCGGTCGCACTCCTGGTTTTCCCTGATTTTCTGCTCGTCGCCCTGGGCTGGTCGCTGCGCCACAAACTCGGATTCTCGCGGGAATTCTTCGCCGGCATGGAACGGCTGGTGTATTTCGTGCTGTTTCCCGCGCTGCTCTTTCAGTCCATCCTGCGCACGCCGATCTCGGCCGGCAACGCCGCCCTGCTGCTGCAGGCCACGGCGGCGGTCATCTGGTCGGGCGTGGCGCTGGCCTGGCTGGCGGGGCCGGTGCTGCGCCCCGCGCCGATCGGCCTGGCCTCGTCGGCGCAATGCGGCTACCGCTTCAACACGTACATCGGCCTGGCGCTGGCGGCCAGCCTCGGCGGCACGCAGGGCCAGACCGTGATGGCGCTGATCGTGGGCTTTGCCGTGCCCATGGCGAACCTGGCCGCGGTCTACGGGCTGGCCCGCCACAACGGCGGCAGCCTGCTGCGCGAGCTGGCGCGCAATCCGCTCCTGGTTTCCACCCTGGCCGGCCTGGCCTGCAACCTGGCCGGGCTGCACCTGCCCGCGCCCATCGACACCGTGCTGGGCCGGCTGGGCGCGGCCGCCATCGCGCTGGGCATCATCTGCGTGGGCGCGAGCCTGTCGTGGGAAGGAGGAAAGGGCCATGGCAGGCTGATCGCCTGGATGCTGGCCGTGAAGCTGCTGGCGCTGCCGCTCGTGGCGCTGGCCGTGGCGCGCCTGCTGGGGCTGGCGTCCCTGGAGTCGCGCATGCTGCTGCTCTTCGCCGCCCTGCCCACCGCCTCGGCCGCCTACGTGCTGGCGATGCGCATGGGCGGCGACGGCCGGATGGTGGCGGTGCTGATCTCGCTGGGAACCCTGTTCTCGGCGCTGACCATTCCGCTCTGGCTGCTGGCGGCGGGCGCCTGAACGCCCCCGCCGCCCGGAACGCCCTCAGCCCGGCTTGCGGGCGTTGGTCATGTCGGCCGGCACGACCCACTGCGCGAATTCCGCCTCGGTCAGGAAGCCCAGCGCCAGCGCCGACTCCTTGAGCGACAGGCCTTCCTTGTGCGCCTTCTTGGCGATCTGCGCGGCCTTGTCGTAGCCGATGTGCGGGTTGAGCGCCGTCACGAGCATGAGCGAGCGGTCCACCAGCTCGGCGATGCGCTCGCGGTTGGGCTGGATGCCGGCCGCGCAGTGTTGGTTGAAGCTGGCCATGCCGTCGGTCAGCAGGCGCGCCGATTGCAGGAAGTTGTGGATGATGAGCGGCTTGTAGACGTTGAGCTCGAAGTTGCCGCTGGCGCCGCCGATGTTGATGGCCACGTCGTTGCCCATGACCTGCGCGGCCAGCATGGTGATGGCCTCGCACTGCGTGGGATTGACCTTGCCCGGCATGATGGAGCTGCCCGGCTCGTTCTCGGGAATGCTGATCTCGCCCAGGCCCGAGCGCGGGCCGCTGGCGAGCCAGCGCACGTCATTGGCGATTTTCATGAGTCCGGCGGCCAGCGACTTGAGCGCGCCGTGCGCGAACAGCAGGCCCTCGTGCGAAGCCAGCGCCTGGAACTTGTTGGGCGCCGAGACGAAGGCAGTCTCGGTGCTGTGCGCGAGTTCGGCCGCCACCTTGGCGCTGAACTGCGGATGGGCGTTCAGACCCGTGCCCACGGCGGTGCCGCCGATGGCGAGCTGGTGCAGGCCCGGCAGGGTGGCGCGGATCTGCTGCTCGGCCAGGTCGAGCTGCGCCACGTAGCCGGAGATCTCCTGGCCCAGCGTCAGCGGCGTGGCGTCCTGCAGGTGCGTGCGGCCGATCTTGACGATGTCGTAGAATTCGGCGCTCTTGGCCGCCAGCGTGGCGCGCAGCGCCTTCAGGGCCGGCAGCAGGTGGTGCTCGACCTGCACGGCGGCGGCCACGTGCATGGCGGTGGGGAAGGTATCGTTGGAAGACTGCCCGCGGTTGACGTGGTCGTTCGGATGGACCTTGCGGGCCTCGCCGCGCTCGCCACCCAGCAGTTCCGAGGCGCGGTTGGCCAGCACCTCGTTCATATTCATGTTGCTCTGCGTGCCCGACCCGGTCTGCCAGACCGACAGCGGAAACTCGTCCGGCCACTTGCCGGCGATGACCTCGTCGGCCGCCTTCACGATGGCGTCGGCGATCTTGGGGTCGAGCTCGCCCAGTTCGGCATTCACCTTGGCGGCGGCGCGCTTGAGCCGCGCCATCGCCTCCACCAGCGGAGCCGGCATCTTCTCGGTGGAAATGGCGAAAAAGTGCAGCGAACGCTGGGTCTGGGCGCCCCACAGGTGATCCTGCGGGACCTCGATGGGACCGAAAGTATCTTTTTCGATGCGGGTCTTCATGCGCGTGCGGCTCCGTAACGGCGGCCGGCCGGATGCGCAGCGCGCCCGGTGCGGCAGCTTATTGAGAATAACAATCAATCATAGATTAGCAGAAACCCGCATTCCTATAATGGCGTACGCCGATCGCGTCCGGCCGGGCCTCGTGCCTGTCTCGCTTTCTCTTTTACCACTCGCCCCGCGCCATGTCCGCTCCCTTACGCAGCGCCACCCTGCACCTGCCCGATGAAACCGCCACCGAGGATCTCGCCCGGCGGCTTGCCCCCCTGGTCAGCGGCCAGCACGGCCCCGCCGGGGGACACATCCACCTCCGGGGCGACCTCGGCGCGGGAAAAACCGCCTTTACACGGGCGTTGTTGCGTGCTTGCGGCATTGCGGGCCGGATCAAGAGTCCGAGCTACGCGCTGCTTGAATCCTATAAAGTTTCTAACTTATACTTCTATCACTTTGATTTTTATAGATTTAGTGATTCGCGCGAATGGCTGGACGCAGGATTCCGGGATTTGCTGCGTGACGACGCAGTCGTTTTGATCGAATGGCCGGAACGGGCCGAGGGCCTCTTGCCCCCTCCCGACCTGCTGATTTCCCTGGCCTATGCGGGCCAGGGACGCGACGCCACCCTCAGCGCGTACACTCCCCGAGGACAAACATGGTTGAACGCGATTGTCCCCCCGCCCCTGGCGCGCCCTCCCTTCGGAAGGCGCCACCCGGCGCCGCCTGATCAGCGTCGCCGCCACGCTGCTCGTCCTCCCCGTCATCCCCCGGCTGGCCCAGGCCGCCACCATCCTGGCCGTGCGCACCTGGCCGGCCGACGAGTACACCCGGGTCACGCTCGAACTGGACAGCGAGCTCAAGGCCGAGCACTTCACGCTCGAGAACCCCCACCGGCTGGTGGTGGACATCGAGGGACTGACCCTCAGCCCCGCGCTCAACGACCTGGTTTCCAAGGTCCGCCCCGACGATCCCTACATCCAGAGCCTGCGCGTGGCGCAGAACCGGCCCAACGTCGTGCGCATGGTGTTCGACCTGAAGCAGGCGGTGGCGCCGCAGGTGTTCACCCTGAAGCCGGTGGCCGACTACCAGTACCGCCTGGTGCTGGATCTCTATCCCAAGATCGCGCAAGACCCGCTGGTGGCCATCCTCAACAAGCAGAGCGGCCCCGACGTGGACGATCCGCTGGCGCGCATCCTCGAAGACATCCAGCGCAATCCGGTCACCCGGCAGGACGCGCCCGAGCCGCCGCTGGCGCGGGGCCAGCAGCCCGCGCCGGCGCTGCCCACGCCGCCCAAGCCCTCGGCCCCGTCCACGGCGGGCCGCAAGCGCCGCATGCTGACCATCGCGCTCGATCCCGGCCACGGCGGCGAAGACCCGGGCGCCATCGGCAACAGCGGCCTGCGCGAGAAAGACGTGGTGCTGCGCATCGCGCGGCGGCTGAAAAGCCTCATCGACAGCCAGCCCGACATGCGGGCCTATCTGACGCGCGACGACGACTACTTCGTGCCGCTGCACGTGCGCGTGCAGAAGGCCAGGCGCGTGCGGGCGGATCTTTTCATTTCCATCCACGCGGACGCGTGGATCAAGCCCTCGGCCAACGGCTCGTCGGTGTTCGCGCTGTCGCAGCGGGGCGCCTCCAGCGCGCAGGCGCGCTGGATGGCCGACAAGGAAAACGCGGCCGACCTGATCGGCGGCGTGAACCTCGGCAGCCACGACCGCCAGGTCGCCAAGGTGCTGCTGGACCTCTCCACCACCGCGCAGATCAACGATTCGCTCAAGGTGGGCAGCGCCTTCCTGGACGAAATCAAGAAGATCAACCGCCTGCACAAGAACAGCGTGGAGCAGGCCGGTTTCGCGGTGCTCAAGGCGCCGGACATTCCTTCCATCCTGGTGGAAACCGCCTTCATCAGCAATCCGCAGGAAGAGGCGCTGCTGCGCAGCACCTCTCACCAGGAGAAGCTGGCCCAGGCCATGATGACGGGCATCCAGCGGTACTTCACCGCCAATCCGCCGCTGGCGCGGATCGCCGACGCCGCGGGTTGAGCCCGCGGCCCAGCGCGCCTGGCCGGTCAGGCGCGCCGGGCGCCGCGCAGCAGCTTGACCATCCCCGCCAGCGCCACCGGCACGATGGCCGCGGCCAGGCCGATGAGCACGATGGTGTTCAGGTGCTCGCGCACCAGCGGGATGTTGCCGAAGAAATAGCCGGCCGCCACCAGGCCCGCCACCCACAGCACCGCGCCGCCGATATTGAAAAGCTGGAACCGCCCCAGCGGCATTTCGGCCACGCCGGCCACGAACGGCGCGAAGGTGCGCACCACCGGAATGAAGCGCGACATGACGATGGTCTTGCCGCCGTGCTTTTCATAGAAGGCATGCGTGCGCATGAGCGCCTTGCGGTCGAGGAAGCGCAGGTTCATGGAGAACACCCGCGGCCCGATGTACCGGCCGATGGCGTAGTTCACCGAATTGCCGGTAACCGCGGCCACGATGAGCAGCACGCTCAGCAGGACGGGGTCCAGGCTGCCGGAGGCGCCGAACGCGCCTGCGATGAAGAGCAGCGAATCGCCCGGCAGGAACGGCAGCACCACCAGCCCGGTTTCCGCGAACACGATCAGGAACAGCACCAGGTACACCCACACGCCGTACTGCTGGACCCACACGCCCAGCGTCTGGTCGATGTGGAGCACCATATTGAAGAATTCGAGCATTCGCGCAACCTGTGAATAGGGGACATTCGTCCGCGACTATAGCCCACCATGGCGGGAGGCTAAAATCGTCCACATAGTCCTTCCGCCTGTCCGCCTCATGACCGAACGCCGCTCCATTCTCGCGCTCCCCGACCTGCTGATCAGCCAGATCGCCGCCGGCGAAGTCATCGAGCGGCCCGCTTCCGTGCTCAAGGAAATCCTCGAGAACGCCATCGACGCGGGCGCGCGCGCCATCGAGGTGCGGCTGGAAGGCGGCGGCATCCGGCGCATCGCCGTGACCGACGACGGCTTCGGCATTCCGCCCGGCGAACTGCCGCTGGCGCTGGCGCGGCACGCCACCAGCAAGATCCGTTCGCTGGCCGAGCTCGAATCCGTAGCCTCCATGGGGTTTCGCGGCGAAGCGCTGGCCTCCATCGCGTCCGTGGCGCAGGTGACCCTCATTTCCCGCACGCGCGATGGCGAGCATGCCTGGCAGATCGACGGCGCGAGCCTGCAGGTAAGTCCCGCCTCCGGACCGCCCGGCACCACGGTCGACGTGCGCCAACTGTTCGACGCGGTGCCGGCCCGGCGCAAGTTCCTGCGTTCCGAAGCCACCGAGTTCGGGCACTGCCTGGACGCCATGGAGCGCATCGCGCTGGCCCACCCGAACATCGCCTTCCGGCTCTTTCACCACGACCGCGCGCAGCGCCAGTGGCTGCCGGCCGACCCGCTCCAGCGCATCCGCGACGTGCTGGGCGCCGAGTTCACCGAGCACGGCCTGCCGCTGACTCATGCCGTGGGCGCGGTAAGCCTGGCGGGCATGATCACCCGTCCCACGGCCGCGCGGGCGCGCGCCGACCGCCAGTATCTGTACGTGAACGGCCGCTTCGTGCGCGACCGCACCGTGAGCCACGCGCTGCGCGCCGCCTATGCCGACGTGCTGCATGGCGACCGGCAGCCCGCCTACGTGCTTTTCCTGGACATCGACCCGGGCGCGGTGGACGTCAACGTGCACCCCGCCAAGCACGAGGTGCGCTTTCGCGACAGCGGCGCGGTGCACCGCTTCGTTTCCCAGGCCGTCGGCCAGACGCTTGCCCAGACGGGCGGCGCGGCGGCGGTTCCGGCGGACGGCGCGCGACGGCCNAGCCCGACGTGGTCGCGGGCCACAGCCTGGGCGAGTACGCCGCGCTCACCGCCGCGGGCGCGCTGTCGCTCGAAGACGCAGTGCGCCTGGTGCGCGTGCGCGCCGATGCCATGCAGGCCGCGGTGCCGGTGGGCACGGGCGCCATGGCGGCCATCCTGGGCCTGGACGACGACGCCGTGCGCGCCGCCTGTGCGGCCGCCGCCCCAGGGCGAAGTCGTCGAGGCCGTGAATTTCAACGCGCCCGCCCAGGTCGTCATCGCCGGGCCACAAGGCGGCCGTCGAACGCGCCTGCGAGCACGCCAAGGCGGCGGGCGCCAAGCGCGCGCTGCTGCTGCCCGGTTTCGGCCCCGTTCCACTCCAGCCTGCTCAAGCCCGCGGCCGAGGTGCTGGCCAAGGCGCTGGCGCAGGTCCAGGTGGCCGCGCCCCGGGTGCAGGTCATCAACAACGTGGACGTGGCTTCCCCGTCTGAGCCCGGCGCCATCCGCGACGCGCTGGTGCGCCAGGCCTGGCATCCGGTGCGCTGGGTGGAAACCCTGCGCGCCATGAAGGCGCAGGGGGTCACGCACGTCATCGAATGCGGCCCCGGCAAGGTGCTGGCCGGCCTCACCAAGCGTATCGATCCGGAACTCACCGGGCTGGCCATCACCGATCCGGCTTCGCTGGAAGCGGCGCTGGCCGCGGTCAATGGAAACTGACACCATGGACAACACCTCGAAGGAACTGCAGGGCAAGATCGCCCTCGTGACGGGCGCCACGCGCGGCATCGGCCGCGCCATCGCCGAAGAGCTGCGCGGCGCGCGGCGCGGGCGGCGGCGTTTGCGGGGCGCGCTGTCGCCGCCTTCGCGGGGCTGGCGCGCCACTTCTTCGATCATGGCGGCGCGGGTGACGTCGTCGGCATTGGCCAGGTCCATCCACCATTGCGCCAGCACGCTGTCGAATTCGCCGGCCGCCGCGCGCAGTTGCAGGAAGTCGCAGGCGGCGCGGAAGCGCGGCTGCTCGATCATGCGGTAGATGCCCTTGCCCATGCGGCGTTCGAAGCGCGGCTGCATGAACCAGATTTCGCGCATGTCGGACGAAAAACGGCGCTGAATGGCCAGTTTCTCGGTTTGCTCGTCGAGCACCGAGTCGGCGGCCTGCGACAGCGCCGGGATGGTGTGCTCGCCCTGCGCGCGCAACTGCTTCCAGCGCGCTTCCACCTGCTGCCAGAGCAGGGCCGCGAACAGGAAGCTGGGGCTGATGGTCTTGCCGGCGCGCACGCGGGCGTCGGTGCGCTCCAGGGCCAGCTCCACGAAATGCTCGCCGCCGGGCTGCTCCAGCACCACATCCAGCAGCGGCAGCAGGCCCTTGTGCAGGCCGTCGGCGCGCAGCTGGCGCAGACAGTCCATGGCGTGCCCGCAAGTCAGCAGCTTGAGCATCTCGTCGAACAGGCGCGAGGCGGGCACGTTCTCGATGAGGTCGGCCATGGTGCCGATGGGCTGGCGCGTAGCCGGATCGATGGTGCCGTTGAGCTTGGCGGCAAAGCGCACGGCGCGCAGCATGCGCACCGGATCTTCGCGATAGCGCTTGGCCGGGTCGCCGATGATGCGGATCTGGCGCTTCTTGAGATCGGCCACGCCGTGGTGGTAGTCGATGACTTCTTCGGTGTGCGGATCGTAGTACAGCGCGTTCATGGTGAAGTCGCGCCGGGCGGCGTCCTCGGCCTGGCTGCCGAACACGTTGTCGCGCAGGATGCGGCCGTGTTCGTCGGTTTCCTGGTCTTCCGAGGCCGGGGCGCGGAACGTGGAGGTTTCGATGATCTCCTGGCCGAACACCACGTGCACGAGCTGGAAGCGGCGGCCGATGATGCGTGCGCGCCGGAAGAGCGGCCGGATCTGCTCGGGCGTGGCGTTGGTGGCCACGTCGAAATCCTTGGGCTCCAGCCCCACGATCAGGTCGCGCACCGCGCCGCCCACGATATAAGCCTCGTAGCCGTGCTGGCGCAGCACCTCGCACACCTTGATCGCGTGGCGCGATACGTTGCGGCGGTCGATGCCGTGCTTTTCACGAGGGATGCGCTGAGGGCCCCGGGCGGCGGGAGAGAACAGGCGGCCGACGAATTTTTTTATGGTTTCGGTAATCATCAGGACTTCGCATCTTCCATGTGGTCGAACAGGTCGATCACCTGCCAGCCGCGGCCGCGCGCGATTTCGCGCAGCGCGGGGCTGGGGTTGGCCGCGATCGGCTGGCTCACTTTCTCGAGCAGGGGCACGTCGTTCACGGAATCGCTATAGAAAAACGATTCGGAAAAATCCGCAAGGGTCAGGCCCATGGCGGCCAGCCAGTCGTTGACGCGGATGACCTTGCCTTCCTTGAAGCTGGGGGTGCCCTGGATGCGGCCGGTGAAACGGCCGTTCAGGTACTGCGGGTCGGTGGCCACCAGGTGCGGCACGCCGAAAGCGCGCGCGATGGGCGCGGTGACGAAACTGTTGGTCGCCGTGACCACCGCGCACAGATCGCCCGCCTCGAGGTGGGACTGCACCAGCTCGCGCGCGGCCGGCGTGATGGAGGGGCGCACGACCTCGGCCATGAACTCCTCGTGCCAGGCGGCCAGGTCGAACGGCGTGTGCGCGGCCAGCAGGCCCAGCATGAACTCGGCGGCCTGCTCGGCCGTCAGCTCGCCGCGGTTGTACCGCTCCATGAGGTCGTCGTTGCGGCGCCGGGCCTCGTCGGGATCGCCCGCGCGGCCGGTGCGCGCCAGATAGTCGGCCCATTGATAGTCGCTGTCCAGCGGCAACAGGGTGTGATCCAGGTCGAACAGGGCGAGTCGTCGGAAGGTCATGTGCGTTGCGAATCAGGATCTGCGAGCATGGCGCGCAGCAGGGGCAGGGTGATGGGGCGGCCGGTGGCCAGCGAATAGCGGTCCAGCGCGTCGACGAGCGCGGCCAGTTTGCGGATGTCGCGCTCGTGGTGCGTGAGCATCCAGTTGATGATCTCGGGGGCGAGCTGCATGCCGCGTTCGGCGGCCTGCGCGCTCAGCGCGGCGAGCTTGTCGGCGTCGGACAGCGGATCCAGGCGGAACACCAGGTCCCAGCCGAGCCGGGTGCGCAGGTCTTCGCGCAGCGGCATCGACAGCGGCGCGCGGTCGCCGGCCACGGCCAGCGCAAAGGCGCGTCCGGTGGCGGCGGATTCGCGCCAGCGGTTGTACAGGGCGAACAGGCCGGCCTGCCGGCGTTCGTCCATGCCGTACACGTCGGTCCACCGCCACGAACTTGGGCATGGGCGCGGCGGAATCGGCCTCGGCCAGCTCGCGCAGCATGCGCGCGCCGCGCGCCTCGTCGATGTAGACCGCGTCGGGGCGGGCCGTGAGCGCGCGCAGCAGATGGCTGCGCCCGCAGCCCGCCGGCCCCAGATGTAGAGCGCGCGGCCCGGCGCGAGCGCGCGCACGGCGGCCAGCGCTTCCCCGTTGGGGCCGGCGATGTAATTGTTCAGCGAGGGCGCTGGCGCGGGAAGAACGTCGAGCAGCAGCTGGCGGTTCATGAGAGGTTATCGATCAGGCAGTCCGGGTTTTCCGCCCGGGCCCGCGTCCCGAGGGAAGCGGCAAGGCCGGGCAGCGCTGCCGGTGCGCCGGAAAGCCAAAAAACACAGTCTGGCGGGCTGGGTCCGTCCTGCCAAAAGAGGACAAATCCAAGGTCGGCCAACCCTACACTTTAAACTACCTGGGCCGCCGGTGTCGCGCCCGGGGCGTTGCGGGGCGCGGCTTTGCGCCTCTTTGCGGCCTCGCGGCCGCCCCCGGCGGGCGGCCGGCGTCCGCCAAAGGGCCGCGGCATCGTAAAATGCAGGGCGTTCCACCTCAAATCCCCGCAATTGTTACATATCCCACGGCTTTTCTCATGACGAATCAACCCTCCGCCCCCTTGACCTACCGCGACGCCGGTGTCGATATCGACGCGGGCGATGCCCTGGTCGACCGCATCAAACCCCTCGCCGCGCGCACCATGCGCGCCGGGGTGCTGGCCGGTATCGGCGGCTTCGGCGCCTTGTTCGAAGTGCCGAAGAAATACCGCGAGCCGGTGCTGGTGTCGGGCACGGACGGCGTGGGCACCAAGCTGCGCCTGGCGTTCGAGTGGAACCGCCACGACACCGTGGGCATCGACCTCGTGGCCATGAGCGTGAACGACATCCTCGTGCAGGGCGCCGAGCCGCTGTTCTTCCTGGACTATTTCGCCTGCGGCAAGCTGGCGGTGGATACGGCGGCCTCGGTGGTGGGCGGCATCGCCAGGGGCTGCGAACTCGCCGGCTGCGCGCTCATCGGCGGCGAAACCGCCGAAATGCCCGGCATGTATCCGGACGGCGAGTACGACCTGGCCGGCTTTGCCGTGGGCGCGGTGGAAAAATCCGCCATCATCGACGGCAAGTCCATCCGGCCGGGCGACGCCGTGCTGGGCCTGGCCTCCAGCGGCGCGCATTCCAACGGTTATTCGCTGGTGCGCAAGATCCTCGAGCGCGCCCAGGCCCGCCCCGACCAGGACTTCCACGGCCAGCCGCTGGTGGACGCCGTCATGGCTCCCACGCGCATCTACGTCAAGCAGGTGCTGGCCGCGCTGGCCGCGCACGGCGCCGCCATCAAGGGTCTGGCCCACATCACCGGCGGCGGCCTGGTCGACAACGTGCCCCGCATCCTGCAGCCCGGCCTGACGGCGCGCCTGGATCGCAGCGGCTGGGAAATGCCGCGCCTGTTCCAGTGGCTGCAGCAGCAGGGCGGCGTCGAGGACGCCGAGATGCACCGGGTCTTCAACTGCGGCATCGGCATGGTGCTGGTGGTGGATGCCGCCCAGGCCGATGCCGTGGCCGCCACGCTGCGCGAGCAGGGCGAAACGGTCAGCCGCATCGGCGAGATCGTGGAGCAGAAGGACGGCATGGCGCAGACCGCACGGTTGAAGTACTGCTGCAGCCGATCCTGTTTATGGGCGGTGGCCAACTGCATCATCAGGTCGGCGGCAGTCAGGAAGCGGGTCTTGATGCCCGCCATGACGGCACGGTAGGCCAGCGCCTGAGCCAGGTGGCTCTTGCCCACGCCGCTGGGCCCCAGGAATACGATGTTCTCGGCCCGTTCGATAAAGCTCAGAGCGGCCAGTTCCTGGATCTGGGCACGTGGCGCACCGCTGGCAAAGGCGAAGTCATAATCCTCGATGGTCTTGACCGAGGGCAGCGTGGCAATCTTCATCAAGGCAGCCCGCTGGCGTTCGATCCGGGCGTCGTTCTCGATGCCCAGAAGGCGTTCCAGGAAGTCACCATGGCTGGCGTCCTCGCGGGCACACTGCTGGGCGATGGCCGGCCACTCGCTGCCGATACGCTCCAGCTTCAGGACGTCGCAGAATTGTTCGATCCGGTTGTGTTGGATGTTCACGCCCGCACCTCCAGCAGTTCGTTATAGACCGACAGCGGGTGCTGGAAGCTCTCTCGCGGGACAGGCCGGTGGGATCTGGCAGGCAGCAGAATGCCGTGCTGCGCAGGCAAAGGCAGCAACGCCAGGCGCTCTTCTTGGAACCGCTTGGCGG
>NZ_LHSJ01000136.1:0-17119 GCF_001270295.1 Achromobacter sp. DMS1
CTTTGGCCGGCTGGCGCGAGGAGGGCGGCGCCGAGTCGGCGGTCCTGGAAGCGGGTCCCGCGCCGGACGTGGTGCTGGACGGATTATTCGGCATCGGCCTGAACCGTCCCCTGGGCGCCGACTGGCAGGCGGTCATCGACGAGCTCAATGGCTGGAGCGTGCCGGTGCTGGCGCTGGACGTGCCCAGCGGGGTGGACGCCGACACCGGCGCCGCGCTCGGCCGGCCGGTACGCGCGCGCTGGACGCTCAGCTTCATCGGCCAGGCGCGCGGGCTGCAGGGACCCGGGCCGGCCCGCGAAGCGGCGGGCGAATTGCATCTCGACACCCTGGGCGTGGCGCTGTAGCCGCGGGCGAATCGGGAAGAACCGCGGAAGAACCCTCGGGGAAAAATCAGGGGCGAAGCTGGCGCCGGCTCAGCCAGGCGGCCGGCCGCCGAACCGCAGCGCGGCTTCGGGCGCCAGCGGCGCGTAGCGTTCGTTGTCCTGCCCCGCCATGGCCTGCAGATGGGCCTCGGAGGCGTCGAAAAGCTTCCAGTAGAGGCGGCCGCAAAGCTGGCGCGCCGGGTGGCCGGGCCAGTTCTCAGGCAGCATGGGAGTTGGAAGCTGGGGGTCGTGCAGCACGATCCGCCGCCAGCTGTGCAGCAGCAGCACGCGGGCGGCGAAGGCCTGCTCCGGGGCGGGCGGCTCGTCCAGCAATTTTTCCAGCGGCGCGAAATGGCGCGTGAACTGCCGGTACTGTTCCGCCACGTTTTCCAGATTCCAGCATTGCGGCGCCAGGCTGGCGATGGGCAGCCCGCCCGCGCCGGCCAGGTCGCGCGCCGACAGCACCAGCGCGCGGTCGGGTATGCCCAGCTTTTCCAGGATGTCGTGCGCGGCGCGCGCCTCGGTGTGCGGGTGGGCGAACAGCCCGGGCGCGATCATGCCGAAGCCTTCCCATACCAGTTCGCGGCGCAGTTCGGCGCGCTCGGCCAGCCCGTTGCCGATGCGGGGCAGGGCCACCAGTGTCCATTCCCCGTTCCATTCCTGGGGCGGGCCTTCGTAGATGCGCTGCGAGGCGTGGGCCGTGTTGCGCTGGCCCTGTTCGGACAGCAGGTAGAGGCTGCGCCTGCCGTGCCGCTCGGATTGCAGCCAGTTCTGCGCCACCAGCCGGAAGACGCTGGTGCGCAGCAGCCGTTCGTTGATGCCCAGCGGCGCCAGCAGCGCGATCAGGTCGCCCAGCCAGATGGCCCCGCCGTGCGGCGCCAGCGCGTCGCCCAGCAGGCTCACGCACAAGGATTTGGCTCGGGGCGGGTCCTGCTTCAGCAGACGGGAGAGAAAGCGGTCCAGGGGCGACTGAGGGTTTGCCATAAGGAGGGCCGGAAGCGGCCGGTATGGGGATCGCCGACATGATACATAAATCCAATGTGATACAGATTTGAGTTTGACAATGAATTTTTTGTATTAAATAATCCTGCTGAATAACGGCAATGCCGGCATTGCGCTTTGCGCTACCGCAAGAGCCGTCACCAGGAGACAGACATGTACGCTCAACTCGTCGAAACCGGCGTCAAGCAGGTCAAGACCGCGGACCAGCTCGAAGGCCGCGAACAGACGTTCCAGCGCCGCATTGACGACGGCGTGCGCATCGAGCCCAAGGACTGGATGCCCGATGCCTACCGCAAGACCCTGGTGCGCCAGATCTCGCAGCACGCGCACTCCGAAATCGTGGGCATGCTGCCGGAAGGCAACTGGATCACGCGCGCGCCGTCGCTCAAGCGCAAGGCCATCCTGCTGGCCAAGGTGCAGGACGAGGCCGGCCACGGCCTGTACCTGTACAGCGCCGCCGAGACGCTGGGCGTGTCGCGCGAGGATCTCATCGACGATCTGCACGCCGGGCGCGCCAAGTACTCCAGCATCTTCAATTACCCCACGCTCACCTGGGCCGACATCGGCATGATCGGCTGGCTGGTCGACGGCTCGGCCATCATCAACCAGATCCCGCTCTGCCGCTGCTCCTACGGCCCCTATGCGCGCGCCATGGTGCGCGTCTGTAAGGAAGAGTCGTTCCACCAGCGCCAGGGCTACGACCTGCTCATCCAGATGTGCCTGCACGGCACGCCCGAGCAGAAGGCCATGTGCCAGGACGCGCTGAACCGCTGGTGGTGGCCGGCGCTGATGATGTTCGGTCCCTCCGACGCCGATTCGCCCAACAGCGCCCAGTCCATGGCCTGGAAGATCAAGCTCTTTTCCAACGACGAGCTGCGCCAGAAGATGGTGGACCAGACCGTGCCGCAGGCCGAGTACCTGGGGCTCACCATCCCGGATCCCGATCTCAAGTGGAATCCCGAACGGGGTCACTACGACTTCGGCGAGATCGACTGGGACGAGTTCTACGCGGTCATCAAGGGCAACGGGCCCTGCAACCGTGAGCGCCTGGCCGCGCGCGTGAAGGCGCACGAAGAGGGCGCCTGGGTGCGCGACGCCCTGGTCGCCCATGCCGAGAAGCAGGCGGCGCGCAAGGCCGCCTGAGGCGGCTGACGGCCGCCGTTTTCCAGCGGGTTTTCTTTCTTTTCCATCATTGCAGTCCGGCGCGCGGCTCCGCGCGCCGGCGTCGAGGATATCCATCATGAGCAAGCACTGGCCTCTGTGGGAAGTGTTCATCCGCAGCCAGCACGGCCTGGCGCACAAGCACGTGGGCAGCCTGCACGCGCCCGACGCCGAAATGGCGATCAACCATGCCCGCGACGTCTACACGCGGCGCAACGAAGGACTGAGCATCTGGGTGGTGCGCGCGGCCGACATCGTGGCCAGCAGCCCCGGCGACAAGGACCCGCTCTTCGAGCCGGCCAACAGCAAGGTCTACCGGCATCCCACGTTCTTCCCGATGCCCGAAGAAATCAAGCACATGTAGGCGGCGGGAGGAGACATGGACAAGACGCTGTTCGAATACCTGCTGCGCCTGGGCGACACCGCGCTCATCCTGTCGCAGCGCCTGTCCGCCTGGACCGGCCACGGCCCGGTGCTGGAAGAAGACCTGGCCCTGACCAACACCGCGCTCGACCTGCTGGGCCAGGCCCGCCTGTGGCTGACGCTGGCCGGCGAGGTCGAGGGCGCGGGCCGCGACGAAGACGCGCTGGCCTACCTGCGCGACGCGCACCAGTTCCACAACGCGCTGCTGGTCGAGCGCCCGAACGGCAATTACGCCGACACCATGGCGCGCCAGTTCCTGTTCGACGTGTGGCATTACTTCCTGCTGCAGAAACTCGAGAAATCCGCCGACGAGCGGGTGGCCGCCATCGCGGCCAAGGCGCTCAAGGAAGTCACCTATCACGTGCGCCGCTCCTCCGACCTGGTGGTGCGCCTGGGCGACGGCACGGCGGAGAGCCACGCCAAGATGCAGGCCGCCATCGACGAGGCCTGGCGCTACACGGGCGAGCTGTTCGCCGACGACGCGGTCGACCAGGACATGGCGGCGCGCGGCATCGGCTGCGAGCTGGCGGCCCTGCGCGCGCCCTGGCTGCGCCACGTGCGCGAGGTGCTGGAAAGAAGCCACGTTGGCCGTGCCCGACGAGGCGGCGGCCGACCTGCCCGCCCTGCGCGGCGGCCGCCAGGGACGGCACACCGAGGAGCTGGGCTACCTGCTGGCCGAAATGCAGTTCCTGCCGCGCGCCTATCCGGGAGCCAAGTGGTGAACGCCGCCGCGCCCGTTTCCACCGACCAGGTCTACGCCTGGCTGCAGGAGGTTTCCGACCCGGAGATTCCCGTGCTGTCGGTGGTGGACCTGGGCGTGGTGCGCGAAGTGTCGTGGGATGGCGACGCCTGCGTGGTGGTGATTACCCCCACCTATTCGGGCTGCCCGGCCATGCGGGAGATCACGCAGGACATCGAGCGCACGCTGGCGGATCGCGGCATCGCGCGGGTGCGGGTCGAAACCCGCCTGGCGCCGGCCTGGACCACCGACTGGATGACCGAGCGGGGCCGCGCCGCGCTCAAGGGCTACGGCATCGCGGCCCCGGCCGAGCGGGCCATCGATATTTCCGGCATCAGCCGCCGCGCCGCGGGCCCGGTCGTCGAGTGCCCGCATTGCGGCTCGCGCGACACCCGCCTGGTGAGCCACTTCGGCTCCACTTCCTGCAAGGCGCTGTACCGCTGCGTGGCCTGCCGCGAGCCTTTCGACTATTTCAAGACGCACTGAGAGCGCTTTGTCATGAGCCAGAATCAATTCCATTCCCTGAAGGTGGCGTCGGTGGCGCGCAATACGCGCGACGCGGTCGTGGTGACCTTCGACCTGCCGGAGTCGCTGGCCGGCGAGTTCGCCTTCCAGCCGGGCCAGTACCTCACGCTGCGCACCCGCCTCAACGGCGAGGAGCTGCGCCGTTCCTATTCCATCTGTTCGGCGCCCCAGGACCGGACGCTGCGGGTGGCGATCAAGAAAGTGGACGAGGGCGTGTTCTCGAACTGGGCCAACCACGAGCTGCAGCCCGGCCAGACCCTGGAGGTCATGCCGCCGGCGGGCAGCTTCACGGTGGACTTCTCGCCGGCCAACAGCCGGCATTACGTGGCCTTCGCGGTGGGCAGCGGCATCACGCCGATTTTCTCGCTGGTCAAGACCGCGCTGTCCACCGAGCCCGACAGCCGCTTCACGCTGTTCTTCGGCAACCGCGCGTCGTCCGCCGTGCTGTTTCGCGAAGAGATCGAAGACCTCAAGAATCTCTACATGGACCGGTTCTCGCTGGTCTACATCATGAGCCGAGAGACGCAGGACATCGAGCTTTTCAACGGCCGGCTCGACGGCGACAAGGTCGACCAGCTCATGTCGGCCTGGATGAGCCCCGACGACGTCGATTACGTTTTCGTCTGCGGCCCGCAGACCATGACCGAAAGCGTGGTGGATCGGCTGCAGGCCCGCGGCATTCCCAAAGACCACATCAAGTTCGAGCTGTTCGGCGCGCCCAAGGGGCCGCGCGCGCTGCGCACCGGCAAGGAGGCGCGCCAGGCGCCGGGCAAGGGCCAGTGCGAGGTGACGGTGGTGCAGGACGGCCACAGCCGCACCTTCGTCATCGACAAGAACAAGGACAGCGTGCTCGATTCCGCGCTTGCGCAGGGCATCGAACTGCCGTATTCCTGCAAGGGCGGCGTGTGTTCCACCTGCCGCTGCAAGGTCGTCGAGGGCGAGGTCGACATGGACGCCAACTTCGCGCTTGAAGATTACGAGGTGGCGCGAGGCTTCATCCTGAGCTGCCAGAGCTTTCCGGTCAGCGACCGCCTGGTCCTCGATTTCGACCAGGAAACCTGATTTTCCGCGCCCTGTAGCGCCATAACGAATTCCCATCTGGAGAGACACAGTGTCCCAAGCCTTCTTCGAACGCCACCAGCCGCTGCTGGAACAAGGGCTGAAAGCCGCCGCCCAGCGCGGCTACTGGAGCCCGTTCGCGGAGTCGCCCAGCCCGCGCAATTACGGCGAAACCGCCAACGAAGACGGCCGCGCCGCCTTCGAGGCGCTGCGCGGCAAGCCCTTCGCGCTGGATCTGCCGGGAGCCGAAGGCACGGTGGGCGGCGAAGTCTCGCCCTACGGCTTCCCGCTGGATATCGCCTATCCGCGCGTGCCGGCCGGCAAGCTGATCGAAGCCTCGGCCCGCGCCCTGGAGCAATGGCGCCGCGCCGGCCCGCGCGACTGGGTGGGCGTGTCGCTGGAAATCCTGGCCCGCCTGAACAAGCGCAGCTTCGAGATCGCCTATGCCGTGCAGCACACCACCGGCCAGGGCTTCATGATGGCCTTCCAGGCTGGCGGCCCGCATGCGCAGGACCGCGGCTTCGAGGCCGTGACCTACGCCTGGCAGGAAATGTCCCGCATCCCCGGCATGGCGATCTGGGAAAAGCCGCAGGGCAAGAACGAGCCGCTGCGCATGGAAAAGCGTTTCACCGTGGTGCCGCGCGGCATCGGTCTGGTGATCGGCTGCTCCACCTTCCCCACCTGGAACGGCTATCCGGGCCTGTTCGCCAGCCTGGCCACGGGCAACACCGTCATCGTCAAGCCGCATCCGGCCGCCATCCTGCCGCTGGCCATCACCGTGCAGGTGGCGCGCGAAGTGCTGGCCGAGGCGGGCTTCGACCCCAACGTGGGGCTGCTGGCCGCGCACGAGGCGGGCGACGACACCGCGCAGACGCTGGCGCTGGACCCGGCCGTGAAGATCGTGGACTTCACCGGCAGCACGGCCAACGGCGACTGGCTGGAAAACAATGCGCGCCAGGCGCTGGTCTATACCGAAAAGGCGGGCGTGAACCAGGTCATCATCGACTCCACGTCCGACCTGAAGGGCATGGCGCGCAATCTGGCGTTCTCGCTGGCCCTGTACTCGGGCCAGATGTGCACGGCCCCGCAGAACATCTACGTGCCGCGCGGCGGCATCGACACGCCCGAGGGCCACGCGAGCTTCGACGAGGTGGCGGCGGCGCTGGGCGCGGCCGTCGAGAAACTGGGCGCGGACCCGGCCNGCAGCAGCGTGGCTGCCGTCAGCGCATCGCCGCCGTTGTTGCCGGGGCCGGCCAGCGCCAGCACCGACGCACCGGGGGGAAAACGGGCCTGAATGAAGGCCGCCGCGGCGGCGCCCGCCAGCGGCATGAGCGAGCGCCCCTGCGCCAGGGCCCGGCGCTCGGCGCTGCGGATATCGGCTACGGAATGGAAGGTCATGGCCAGCCTCCGGCGGATGGGCGCCGGCCCGGCGACGCCGCGCGGGCCGCGCACACACGAAAAACGCGGACCGCCATGCCCGACGGCCCGGCTCCGCTACACCTTCAGGAAGTGCTCGCGGTAGTACTTCAGCTCTTCGATGGATTCGTAGATGTCGGCCAGCGCCTCGTGCCGGCTCTTTTTCTCGAAGCCCTTGTACACGGCGGGCGCCCAGCGCCGCGCCAGCTCCTTGAGCGTGCTGACGTCGAGGTTGCGGTAATGGAAGAACTGCTCCAGGCGCGGCATGTACGCGAACATGAAACGGCGGTCCTGGCTGATGGTATTGCCGCACAGCGGCGACTTGCCGGCCGGAACGTGCTGCGCGAGGAACGCCAGCAGCGTATCCTCTGCCTGCTCCTCGGAAATCGTGGACGCGCGCACCTTGTCGATGAGGCCGCTCTTGCCGTGCGTGGACTTGTTCCAGCTGTCCATGGCGTCGAGCAGGCTGTCCGGCTGGTGCACGACCAGCACCGGGCCTTCGGCGACGACGGTCAGGTCGGCCTCGGTCACCACCACGGCGACTTCGATGATGCGCTCTTTCGCGGGATCCAGGCCGGTCATTTCCATGTCGAGCCAGACCAGTCGGTTTTCGTTCACAGCCATATAATTTGCCTATAAAACACGCGATTTTCGCACATCCCCATCCGGGAGCACCGCCTCATCCATGTTTACCCTGCTGTTCGTCGCATTCCTGCTGGCCGATATCGCGGTCCGATTCTGGCTGGCCACGCGCCAGATCCGCCACGTGGCGCTCAACCGCGGCGAGGTGCCGGCCGAATTTTCGCACCGGATCGGCCTGGCCAGCCACCAGCGCGCGGCCGACTACACGGTGGCGCGCGCCAAGCTGGGCTTGCTGGAGCGCACCTACGACGCCATCGTGCTGGTCTGTCTGACGCTGCTGGGCGGCCTGCAGGCCATCGACCTGGCGGTCGCCGGCGTGGTTTCCAACGATTTCCTGCGCCAGTTGCTGCTGCTGGCCACGGTGGCGCTGCTGCTGGGCCTGCTCGGACTGCCGTTCACGCTGTGGCGGCAGTTCCGGCTGGAGGCGCGGTTCGGCTTCAACCGCATGACGCCCGGCCTGTTCGCGAGCGACGCCGTCAAGGGTCTGCTGGTGGCGGCCGTGCTGGGCCTGCCGCTGGCGGCCGCCGTGCTCTGGCTCATGGGCAGCGCCGGCCCGTACTGGTGGATCTGGGCCTGGGCGCTCTGGACGGTGTTCAACCTGTCCCTGCTCATCGTCTATCCGATGTTCATCGCGCCGCTCTTCAACAAATTCACGCCGCTGCAAGACCCCGAACTGGCGGGCCGCATCCAGCGGCTGGCGCAGCGCTGCGGCTTCGCGCTCAACGGCCTTTTCGTCATGGACGGCTCGCGCCGCTCGGCCCACGGCAACGCCTATTTCACGGGTTTCGGCCGCTCGCGCCGCATCGTGTTCTTCGACACGTTGCTGGCCCGGCTGAACGCCGACGAGATCGAAGCCGTGCTTGCGCATGAGCTGGGCCATTTCGCCAAGCGCCACATCATCCGGCGCGTGCTCATCAGTTTCGCCGCCGCGCTGGCCTTTTTCGCCCTGCTAGGCTGGATCTCCCAGCAGCCCTGGTTCTACGTCGGCCTGGGCGTGCTGCCCCAGCTCGGCGGGCGCAACGACGCCATGGCCCTGCTGCTCTTCTTCCTGGCGATCCCCGTGTTCACCTTCATGTTCACGCCGCTGGCGAGCTGGTATTCCCGCCGCGACGAGTTCGAGGCCGACCGCTATGCCGCCCAGCAGAGCTCGCCCGAGCGCCTGGTTTCCGCCCTGGTCAAGCTGTACGACGACAACGCCGCCACCCTCACCCCCGATCCCGTGCATTCCGCCTTCTACGACAGCCATCCGCCCGCGGCGGTGCGCATCCGCCACCTCATGGCGGGTGCGGCATGAGCGGCGCCCGGCCCGCCACACGCGCCCGCCAGGCAACCCGTCCCGATGCGGGCCTCGAAGGCCGCATCATCGCCGCCCACGGCCGCCACTACACGGTGGAACTGCCCGACGGCAGCCTGCGCAAATGCTTCCCGCGCGGCAAAAAGGCGGGCGCCGCGGTGGGCGACCGGGTCCGCATCGCGCCGCAAGGGCGCGACGAAGGCGCCATCGACGCCATACTCCCGCGGCGCAACCTGCTCTACCGTTCCGACGAAATGCGGTCCAAGCAGTTCGCCGCCAACGTGGACCAGTTGCTCATCGTGGTCGCGGTGGAGCCGACCTTTTCGGACGACCTCACCGGACGCGCGCTGGCCGGCGCCTGGAGCGCGGGCATTTCCCCCCTGGTAATCCTGAACAAGGCGGACATCGCGGGCGCGCTGCCCGCGGCGCGGGCGCGGCTCGCCCCCATCGCCGCCCTGGGCGTGGACATCATCGAACTCAGCGCCCTGGAGCCCGGACGCGTCCACAGCCTGCTCGCGCCCCGGCTGGCCGGGCGCACCAGCCTGCTGCTGGGGCAGAGCGGCATGGGCAAATCCACCCTGCTCAATGCCCTGGTTCCGGACGCCGGCGCCGCCACGCGCGAACACTCCACGGCGTTGGACATGGGCCGGCACACCACCACCAGCACGCGGCTGTACCACCTGCCCGAACCGGGCGGCGACCTGATCGACTCCCCCGGCTTCCAGGCTTTCGGGCTGCAGCACCTGAGCCGCGAGGACATCATCCGGGGCTTTCCGGAATTCGCCGGCCCCATCGAACACTGCCGCTTCTACAACTGCACGCACCGGCACGAGCCGGGCTGCGGCGTGGTGGCCGCGCTGGGCGAAGGCCGCATCGACCCGTCGCGCTATGCGCTCTACCAGCGCATTCTCGAAGAAAACGAAGCCGGCCAGCAGCGCTATTGAGCGGGGCGCGCCATGGGCCGCTCGCCCTCAGCCCAGACCATTGCGCACCAGATGATAGAGGTTGCGCAGCATGCCCGCCGTCGCACCCCAGATGAAATGCTTGCCGTAGGACATGGCGTAATAGCGCCGCACCCGGCCGTCTTCCAGCCTGGCCTCGTAAAGGCGGTGATTGGCCGGGTCCATCAGGAACGCCAGCGGCACCTCGAATACTTCGGCCACCTCGCAGGCATCGGGCGCCAGGGCGAAACCCGGGCGCACCAGCGACACGACGGGCACGATGGAAAACCCCGTGGCGGTCAGGTAGGGCGGCATGCTGCCCATAACCTCCACATGTCCGGAAGGCAGGCCGGTTTCCTCTTCGGCCTCGCGCAGCGCCGCCGCCACCGGCGTGGGGTCGCTTGTCTCGATGCGGCCGCCGGGAAAGCTGACCTGGCCGGCGTGCTCGTGCAGGTGCGCGCTGCGCTGCGTGAGCATCACCCGGATGCCGTCTTCGCGCGTGACCAGCGGGATGAGCACCGCGGCGGGCACCGGCTCGCCCTCCCGGCCGGGATAGCGCAGGTCGTTGTCGCGCGAGAGCTCGAGCTTCCAGGTGTCGGGTCGCGCCAGCATGCCGCGCAAGCGGTCGGGCGTGAGCAACTGAGGCGACACCGGGGCCAGGGTGTCGTTGGCAACCACCCAGGGTTGCGCTGCGGGGTCGAATCCCGGCCGGGCCAGCGGCCTGCGCGGCCTGGGAGTAGACGAAGAATCGGACATGCGGCTATTCAGAAAGAAAAAGGCACCTTCACAGGTGCCTTTTTTAACCCGGAAATCCGTATCGGACGAATACGCATGAGAACAGCGCGGACGTCCGACACGGGCGGGGCCGTGCGCCGATGAGCGATCAAGCCGCCGAGGCTTGCTTGCTGACCAGCTTTTCCTTGATGCGAGCCGACTTGCCCGAGCGGTTGCGCAGGTAGTACAGCTTGGCGCGGCGCACGTCGCCGCGGCGCTTCACTTCGATGCCGGCGATCTGCGGCGAGTAAAGCTGGAACGTACGCTCCACGGCTTCGCCCGACGAGATCTTGCGCACGGTGAACGCGGAGTTCAGGCCGCGGTTGCGCTTGGCGATGACCACGCCTTCGTAGGCCTGAACGCGCTTGCGCGTGCCTTCGACCACGTTCACGCTCACGACGACGGTGTCGCCGGGGGCGAATTCGGGCATGGGCTTGCCGCCGGTGAGGCGGGCGATTTCTTCCTGTTCCAGGATAGCGATGAGGTTCATGAGAACTCCTAGGTCATCGTGACGTTGCGGCCTGATTTGCCGGTATTGTTCGTACCGATCGGTGTTGTTCGTGCCAATCCGCGATCGGTGCAGATGGACGGAACCGGCAGGCTTGCGCCGCCGCCCCGGCCATCCTCGTATGCCGCAAGCAGAGGATGAGATTTGGCAAACCAATGATTCTACACCAAAAACACCCCGTGGCATGGGAGTAACATCCTTCCCTTTGCACGGCCGCGCATTGCAGTACGCTTGCGCCCTGGCTGTAACAAACCTGTCATCCCGCGCCCACCTCGCTCATGTCGTATTCGTCCCTGATATTGGTCGTCCTGGCGGCAATGGCCCATGCCACATGGAACCTGCTCGCCAAGCGCGCGGCCATGGTGGGTGCGCCCTTCGTCTTCGCCTATGGGTTTTGCGCCTCGCTGCTCTATGCGCCCTGGGTGATCTGGGTGCTGCTGCACGACGGCATGAACTGGACCTGGCCGGTGGCGGGCGCCATCCTGGCCTCCAGCCTGTTGCACCTGGGCTACAGCCTCTGCCTGCAAAAGGGCTACCAGGTGGCCGACCTGTCGGTGGTGTACCCCATTGCCCGGGGCACCGGCCCGCTGCTCTCGTCCATGGGCGCCTATCTACTGCTGCGCGAGCCGGCCAGCACCTCCGGCATCCTGGGCATGCTCTGCGTGGTGGGCGGCGTGCTGCTGATTGCCACGCAGGGACGGCTGGCCATCTTCCGCAATGCCCACGCCTGGGTGGGCGTGCGCTGGGGCCTGGTGATCGGGCTTTTCATTGCGGCCTACACCGTGGTCGACGCCTACGGCGTCAAGGTGCTGCTCATCAGCCCCGTGCTCTTCGACTGGTTCACCTGCGTGACACGCACCACCATGATGGCCCCGCACATGCTGCGTCGCCGCGCACAGAGCTGGGAAGCCATGCGCGGCTACTGGGGCCTGGCGGCGGCGGTCGGATTCCTGTCGCCGCTGGGCTATATCCTGGTGCTGTATGCGCTGCAGCATGGCGCGCCGCTCAGCCTGGTGGCGCCGGCCCGCGAAATGTCGATGATGCTGGGCACCCTGGCGGGCATGTTCCTGCTGCGCGAAAAAGTGGGCGCAGGCCGCCTGGCCGGCTGCTTTTCCATTCTGCTGGGCGTGGTGCTGCTGGGTTCGGCCTGAGGACGCCGCCAGGCCCGGGCGTGCCGGCGCGTCCTAGAAGCCGGCCGCCGCGCCCAGCCACATCAGCGCGGGAATCATGGCGCCCCAGGCCAGCACCATGGCGATGTCGGCGACGATCTGCCGCGTGGTGAGCCCCTGGGACACCGGCTGCACGGCGGCGTCGTCCAGGCCGCGCTCTTCGGCGGCCCGCGGCTTGCCCGCCCGCAACCCGCCCACGGGCGAAGCCGGCCGTGCCGCCGGCGATTGCAGCGTGTCCGCCGTGGCGCCGGGGGGAACGGCCAGCGCGCGGGCAGCCCCGCAGCCAGGCTGGGCGACACCGGGGCCTGCGCCGCCGGCTGCGAAGATTTGCGCGCGCCCGGAATGGCCAGCCTGGCCAGCTTGCGGCAGGCGGCGCGCACGCTGAGCCCGGCCGGGCTCAGCGCGGCGCCCAGGACACGGCCCGGCTCGTTGGTGAAAGTGCCGTTGACGGCAGTGCTGAGGTCGGTGCTGATGGCGGTGCTCATGCGATGGGCTCCTTGGCGCGGACAGGCCGCAAGGGGGCGGCGCGGACAGGCCGCAAGGGGTCGGACAGCGAAGGGGGGGCCGAAAACGGCGGCGGCTCGAACAGCGACAGCTGCCCGGCCGGCGCGGCATGGCCTCCCGGTTTGCGCCCGACGGGAACGGCAGGCCGTTCC
This sequence comes from Achromobacter sp. DMS1, assembly GCF_001270295.1. Taxonomy (NCBI): domain Bacteria; kingdom Pseudomonadati; phylum Pseudomonadota; class Betaproteobacteria; order Burkholderiales; family Alcaligenaceae; genus Achromobacter; species Achromobacter sp. DMS1. The sequence continues at coordinate 12,672 of NZ_LHSJ01000136.1, forward strand.
GGCACGGGCCGGATGAAACGATGGCAATCCAGCGTGAGGCGCTGGCGGTTCAGCCCCGCCTTGCGGGCGGCGACGGCAAACCGCTGGCGCAGCAGATCGGCCCAGATGCCGGTGCCGCGCATGCGCGAGCCGAAATTGGGGTCGTTGCGACGCCCGTTGCGCAGGTCTTCAACCCGATGCAGCACGCGCTGGGCGCGGTCGGGGAAATGGGCGAGCAGCCAGTCCTCGAACAGGGTTTTCACTTCCCAGGGCAGCCGCAACACGGTGTAGCTGGCATAGTGCGCGCCCGCCGCCCGGGCTTGCTGGAGAATGTGTTCGAGGGATTCATCGTTGATGAAGGGAATGATGGGCGCCACCAGCACGCCTACCGGCACGCCGGCCTGGGCGAGGCGGCGCACGGCCTCGAGCCTGCGCCAGGGCGCGGAGGCGCGCGGTTCCAGGGTGCGGGCCATGTCGGCGTCGAGGGTGGTGATGCTCATGTAGACCGCCGCCAGGTTCTGCTGCGCCAGGGGAACGAGCAGATCCAGGTCGCGGGCGACCAGGGCGTTCTTGGTGACGATGCTGAGCGGATGCCGGGTTTCGAGCATGAGCTCGAGCAGGCCGCGGGTGAGCCGCCATTCGCGCTCGATGGGCTGGTAGGGATCGGTGGCCGATCCGATGTTGATGGGCGACACGCGGTAGCCCGGCCGGGCCAGTTCGGCCCGCAGCGCGGGCACGGCATTGCTTTTGGCGATGAGCCGGGTTTCGAAATCGAGCCCGGGCGAATAGCCCAGGTAGGCATGGGTAGGCCGTGCGTAGCAGTAGACGCAGCCATGCTCGCAGCCCCGGTAGGGATTGACCGCCAGCTCGAAGGGAATGTCGGGCGAATCGTTGCGCGAGAGCATCTTGCGCGCCGCCTCGGGCGTGACCGTGGTTTGCGGCGCGGCCCCGGACTCGGCCCGGATGGGAATGACCGGCGCGCCGCCTGGAACCGGGGCAGGCTCTGCCCGTGGGTTCGGCACAAAATCGGGGGCGGAATCAACGAAGTCGGGAGGAAGATCCGTGGCTGACCAGCCGTCGTCGACCGGCACGCGCTCATCGCGCTCGAAGCGATGCCGCACATTAGTAACCGCACCCCGACCGCGCAAGGCGGCGGGGGCGGCAGCCGGGGACCCAGAACCGGCGAGAAAAGAATGATCAGTGCGTGCCATGGAAACTACTGTACAAAAACACAGTAGTTTTGGCAAGCGCCTAAACCCTTTTCGTAAGGCAGTCCCACTTTACCGCAAGACGCAAACGCCGTCTGGACAAATCGATTTCACCAGGCGATATCGCCCTGCAAGCCGCGCCAGATAACGGTTTGGCAGAAAAACAACAGCCCTCGGCGCGCGTTTTCCCGCCTGCCCCGGCGGGCTCAGCGCAGCATGCCTGCCGCCGCCGTCTGGTGCGTGGCCTCGTCGATGAGAATGAACGCGCCGGTGGCCGGAACGTCGTCGTAGCGGTCGGCCGGCAGCGCCTCGCGCGTGGCCAATGTCACACGGCCGATGTCGTTCATGTTGAGCGCCGCGTCGGCCCGCGCCACTTCCTCCAGCTCATGGATGTCTCGCACCGCGTGCACGGCGCGCACCCGCGCCGACGTGAGCCGCGTGCCATGCTTGAGCAGATAGCGGCGCGAAGGATTCAAGGGCTGCGCGTCGAGCCAGCACAACTCCGCGTCGAACTCGCGCGTCACGCGCGCGGGGGCCTGCGCATGCGAGATGATGTCGCCGCGGGAGACGTCCACGTCGCGGTCCAGCACCAGGGTCACCGAATCGCCCGCCACCGCCTCGTCGAGCGCGCGGTCGAAGGCGCGCAGCTCGCGCACCACCGCGGCGGTGCCTGCGGGCTGCACGACGATCTCGTCGCCCGGTCGCAGCACGCCGCTGGCCACGCGCCCGGCGTAGCCCCGGAAATCGTCCTTGCTGTCGCCGCCGTGGCGCGCTACCCACTGCACCGGAAAGCGCAGCGGCAGCCCGCGCCCGTCGGACGCCAGGTCGAGCGACTCCAGCAGCGTCAGCAGCGGCTCCCCCGTGTACCAGGGTGTGCGGGCCGAAGGCGTCACCACGTTGTCGCCATTGAGCGCGGACAGCGGCAGCGCGTGAAAATGCGCGATGCCCAGCTTGGCGGCCAGCCTGCCGTAGGCCGCTTCGATGCGCGCGAACACCTCGCGGTCCCAGTCCACCAGGTCCATCTTGTTGACCGCCACCACGATGTGGCGGATGCCGAGCAGCTGGGCGATGGCGCTGTGCCGCTTCGTCTGCGGCAGCAGCTCGCCGCTGGCCGCGCGCGTGGCGTCGATGAGAATGATGGCCGCATCGGCGGTGGACGCGCCCGTCACCATGTTGCGCGTGTACTGCTCGTGCCCCGGCGCGTCGGCGATGATGAACTTGCGCGCCGGCGTGGAAAAGTAGCGGTAGGCCACATCGATGGTGATGCCCTGCTCGCGCTCGGCCTCCAGCCCGTCGGTCAGCAGCGAGAGGTCGATGCCGTCGCCCGCCACGCGCTTGTGCTTGGCGCGCGAGATCGCGGCCAGCTGGTCGGCGAAGACGCCCTTGCTGTCATAGAGCAGCCGGCCGATGAGGGTGGACTTGCCGTCGTCCACCGAACCCGCCGTAATCAGGCGCAGCACGCCGGCGTCGGCGCCGGAGAGGAAAGAGTCGTTGATTGCGTTCATGTGCGTGTGTCCTTGCCGGCGGGCCGGCGCGATGCTCGATCAGAAATAGCCTTCCTTCTTGCGGCGCTCCATGGACGCCTCGGAGGTCTGGTCGTCCATGCGCGTGGCGCCGCGTTCGGTGATGTCGGTGACCGCCGTCTCGGCGATGATGGCCGCCGCGTCGGCGGCCTCCGAGGCCACCGGGCAGGTGCAGGAAATATCGCCCACGGTGCGAAAGCGCACCGGCAGGCGCTCGACCTGCTCGCCTTCCTGCGGCGGCGTCAGCCGGGTCACCGGAACCAGCAGGCCCTTGCGCCGCACCACCTCGCGCTCGTGGCTGTAATAGATGGAAGGCAGCGAAAGCCCTTCGCGCTGGATGTACTGCCATACGTCCAGCTCGGTCCAGTTCGAGATCGGGAACACCCGCATGTTCTCGCCGGGATGCACGCGCGTGTTGTAGAGATTCCAGAGCTCCGGCCGCTGGGCCTTGGGATCCCACTGGCCGAACTCGTCGCGGAAGGAAAAGATGCGCTCTTTGGCGCGGGCCTTTTCCTCGTCTCGGCGCGCGCCGCCGATACACGCGTCGAAGCCGAATTCCTCGATGGCCTCCAGCAGCGTCACGGCCTGGGCGGCATTGCGCGAATCGGTTTCCCGCCGCAGCACCACGCTGCCGCGCCGGATCGAATCTTCGACGCTGCGCACGATGAGGGTTTCGCCCAGTTCGGCCGCGCGCCGGTCGCGGAATTCGATGACCTCGTCGAAGTTGTGGCCGGTGTCGATGTGCATGAGCGGAAACGGAAACCGGCCGGGGCGGAATGCCTTCTCGGCCAGCCGCAGCAGCACGACCGAATCCTTGCCCCCCGAGAACAGGAGCACGGGGCGGGCGCATTCGGCCGCGACCTCCCGCAGAATGAAGATCGCTTCCGATTCCAGCCAATCGAGATGGCTGCGTTGGAGCACGGCTGACATAATGGATACTCTCCCGATACAGAATGGATTTCGCGGACGCTCAAGCGGCCGGCGCAATGGAAATGACCCGGTTGCCCGCATGCAGGCCGCATTCCTTGGAATCCGACGATTCCCACCACCAGCGCCCGGCCCGCACGTCCTCGCCCGGGCGGATGGCGCGGGTACAGGGTTCGCAGCCGATGGACGGATAGCCCTGGTCATGCAGCGGGTTGTAGGGAATGCCCAGGCCGCGGATCACAGTCCAGACTTCGTCTTCGCTCCACTCGGCCAGCGGATTGAACTTGCGCAGGCCGAACACCGGGTCGTCTTCCTCCAGGGCCAGTTCGCCGCGCGTGGCGGACTGGGCGCGCCGCTGCCCGGTGATCCACGCCCCGCGCCCGGCCAGCGCGCGGCGCAGCGGCTCGACCTTGCGGATCTGGCAACAGGCTTTGCGCAATTCGACGCTTTCGTAAAACGCATAGGCGCCGTGCGCCGCGACGTGCGCCTGCACGGCCGCGGCGTCCGGCCGGTACACGGTGATTTCCCGCCCGTAGCGCGCGCGCACGGCATCCAGCACCCCCAGGGTTTCCGCATGCAGGCGGCCCGTGTCCAGCGTGAACACCTGCAGATCGAGGCCCGCATCGAAAATGGCATGGGTGAGCACCATGTCCTCGGCCGCCAGCGAGGAAGCCAGCGCGGCGTCGGGATGCCGCTCGCTAATGCCGCGCAGGCTGGCGAGCAGCCGCGTCCAGCGCTGCGCCGCGCCGCTGGGAAGCCCGGCGGCGGCCGCGCCCGAGGGAGCGCCCGCAGATGCGTGCCCCGAGAGATC
>NZ_LHSJ01000137.1:0-15443 GCF_001270295.1 Achromobacter sp. DMS1
CGCCCGGCCGGCGGTCGAGCGGGCTGGCGAGCAGGGCGGCGGAGGAGATCATGGCTCCATCGAATATCATTGTCGTGGCACTTTTTATGATGCCACGGTTTCGCTATCGTGCCTGCATGCGCCAGGCGCGCGCCAACCGGAAGAACGACGTGAAAGACTCTCCTGTCAGCCCAGTCCGCCTCAACGAATACCGGCAGCCCATCGGCCCGGATGTGCCCGGCTGGACGCCGCGCGCGCGTCCCCCGCGCGAGCCGGCGGCGGGCCGCTACTGCCGCCTGGAGCCGCTGTCGGCCGCGCGCCACGCGGCCGATCTATACCGCGCCTTCAGCCAGGCGCCCGACGGCCGCGACTGGACCTACATGGGCGTGGGGCCGTTCGCCAGCGAAGGGGACTACCGCGCCTTCGCCGAAAAGGCCGAGCGCGACGACGACCCGCTGCACCATGCCGTGATCGAACTGTCCACCGGCCGTGCCCTGGGCTCGCTGGCGCTGATGCGGGCAGACCCGGCGGCCGGCTCCATCGAGGTGGGTTTCGTCTCGTATTCGCCGGCGCTCAAGCGCACCCGCGCGGCCACCGAGGCCCAGTATTTGCTGATGCGGCGGGCCTTCGACGAGCTGGGCTACCGGCGCTACGAATGGAAGTGCGATGCGCTGAACGCGCCGTCGCGCTCGGCGGCGGCGCGGCTGGGGTTCCAGTACGAAGGCGTCTTCCGGCAGGCCACGGTCTACAAGGGCCGCAGCCGCGACACGGCCTGGTTTTCCATCATCGACCGCGAGTGGCCGGCGCTGCGCGCGGCGTACGAACGCTGGCTGGATCCCGCCAATTTCGACGCGGCGGGCGGCCAGCGGGCAACCCTGGCCCGCCTGATCGAGGAAGAAAAGGCGCGGCGCTAGGGCGTGTTGACGCTGAAAGGGGCCGTGCAAGGCGCCCGGGGCCTTGCGGCCGCGTCCGGCAGCCGCGCGGCGGATCAGTGCGCGCGGGCGCGCAGTTTCTCGCGCAGCAGCTCCGAGCCGCTTACCAGCGTGATGCCCGCCAGCACCAGCAGGGCCCCGGTCACGAAGGCGGCGTCCAGCGGTTCGTCCAGGATGAGCACGCCGAAGCTTACGCCGAAAATGGGCGTCATGAACGACAGCACCGACAGGCGCGAAGCCAGGTACCGCCGCAGCAGCCAGAACCAGGCCAGGTAACTGGTCAACGCGACCGCCACGGCCTGGAAGGCCACGCTGGCCACGGCCGGCGCGGTCGGGCGAAAACCCGCCTGGCCGGTGGCGGCGGCATAGCCGATCAGCACGACCGCGGCCAGCGCCATCTGGTAGAAGAGCGTCTTGGCGGGCGCCGCCTCGGACAGGGCGGTGCGGCGGATGGCCACGGTGGTCGAGCCCCACAGCAGGCCGGCCAGCAGGCCCATGGCGTCGCCCAGCAGCATGTCGGCAGACGACGCGGCCGGGTCGCCGCCCCTGCCCAGGAACGCGATGGCGATGCCGCCGAAGGCCACGGCCACGCCCGCCCACTGCAGGGGCTTCATGCGTTCTTCGGGCAGGAGCGCGTGCAGCCCCAGCGCGGCGAAGACGGGCGCGGTATAGAGGAACACCGACATGTGCGAGGCGGTGGTGAGGTTCAGCCCCAGCGCCACGAAGACGAATTCGGCCGCGAACAGCGCGCCCACCGCCAGGCCCGCGCCCAGCGTGCCGTCGGACAGGGCGCGCCAGCCTTCGGCGCGCCACACCACGCACGCCAGCACCAGCGCGGCGAAGGCCGAGCGCAGGCCGATCTGCATGATGGGCGACACATCGGCGGCCACCAGCTTGATGGCGATCTGCTGGAACCCCCAGCAGACGCACAGCGCCAGCATGGCGCTGGCGGCCAGCGCGTCCAGGGGCAGGCGGGCCGGGCGGGCCAGGGGCGCGGCCATCAGGGCAGCTCCGCCGGATAGCTGTCCAGCGCCAGGCCGATCTGCCGGCGCAAATCCCATTCGGCCAGCGCGGCCTGCACCGGACCGTAGAAGGCGCCGTCGCGCACGGCGTACATGGCGGGCAGGTGAAAGACCTCGTAGCGCTCGACCAGGCCGCCGTTTTCGCCGGCGTCCACCCAGCACAGGCGCTGCACCGGCAGCTCCAGGCGCGGCAGCTGTTCGCGCGCGATGCGGCAGTTGCCGCAGGTGCGGCTGTAAAACACCAGCAGCGACAGGCCGGGCGCGTCCAGCAGATAGCGGTCGGCGTTGCCGTCGTTGAGTTCGATTTCTTCCATGCGGCCTCGCAGGGTCAGGCGCCGGCCAGGCGGCGGTCCAGTTCCAGCACGGTTTCATACAGCACGCGGGTCCCGTCCAGCAATTGCTGTGGCGTGATCGCCTCTTCGGGGCAGTGGCTGCGGCCGTCCAGGCAGGGAATGAAGATCATGCCCACGGGGCCGGTGCTCGCCATGTAGACGGCGTCGTGGCCGGCGCCGCTGGGCAGCCGCATGGACGCGTAGCCCAGGCGGTCGGCCGCGGCCTGCACCGCATCCATGACCAGGGGCGCGCAATCGGTGGGCCGGGCGCGGCTCAGGGGCGCCATGTCCGCCTCCAGCCGCAGGGCGCGCAGATCCTGCGCCACCTCGGCCATGACCGCTTCCGGAAACGCCTCCAGCAGCGCGTCGCTGTCGCTGCGCACTTCCAGCGTCATTTCCACCCGGCCAGGCACGGCATTGGCGGCGTTGGGCGTGAGCGCCAGCCTGCCCACGGTGGCCACCACGTAATGCGGATTGCCGCTGGCCAGGCTGGCGCGGCGGTGCGCCGCCTCGATGACGCGCGCCGCGCCCACCAGGGCGTCGCGGCGGATGTCCATGGGCGTGGTGCCGGCGTGGTCGGGCTGCCCGCGCACCGTGATCTGCACCCGGCGGATGCCCACGATGTTGGTCACGACGCCGATGGGCAGGTCGCGCGATTCCAGCACGGGGCCCTGCTCGATGTGCAGTTCCACGAAGGCCGCGGTGCCGTCCGGACCGCGCAGCGGCGCGGAGAGGGCGGAGGGGTCGCCGCCGATGCGGGCGATGCCCGCGGCCAGCGTCTCGCCCTCGGGGTTGCGGGCCTGCAGCATGTCGGCCGAGAGCTGGCCGGCGAGCGCGCGGCTGCCGACACAGGAAATGCCGTAGTCGCTGGGCTCCTCGGAGAGAAAATCGATGACCTCGAAATCGTGCGCGAGCTGCACGCCGTGATCGCGCAGCGCATGGGCCACCTCGATGCCCGCCAGCACGCCGATGATGCCGTCGTAGCGGCCGCCGCTCATTACGGTGTCGCTGTGCGAGCCGGTGCTAATGGGCTTGCGGCGACCGTCCCGGCCGGGCAGCGTGCCCACCAGGTTGCCGCCGGCGTCCAGCCGCGTCCGCAGGCCGGCGGCCTCGAACTCGCGCCGCAGCCACAGGCGCGCCTCGTCGAACAGCGGCGTGAAGGCGCGGCGGGTCCAGGGCTGCCCGGGCAGCGTGTAGCGGGACAGGGTTTCGACGCGCGCCCAGAGGCGGTCCGCGTCCAGCGGGGGAAAAACGTGGGGCATGGCACTTCCTGAAAAATCGCCGCCGATTATGGCATGCGGCGGCAGGCCGCTCCGCTACCGCGGCGCCGCGCCGGGCGCGGCGGTCCAGGCCGGCCGGCGCTTTTCCAGGAAGGCGCTCACGCCTTCGCGCGCCTCGGCCGATTCGCGGATGGCCGCGATGCGCTCCACGGTATCGGCGATGAGGGCGCCGTCGATCGCGCGGCCGGCCACGTCGCGCAGCAGCCGCTTGCTGGCGCGCACCGCCTGCGGGCCGTTGCCGCACAGGGCGCGGCACACGCCTCGGCGCGCTCGGCCAGGGCCTCGGCCGGACAGGTTTCGTGGACCAGCCCCAGGCGCAGCGCGGTGCCGGCGTCGAAGCGCTCGGCCGTCAGGAAATAGCGCGACGCCGCGCGTTCGCCGATCGCGCGCAGCACGTAGGGGCTGATGGTGGCCGGCAGCAGCCCCAGCCTGGCTTCGGAGAGGCAGAAGTGGGCCGAGTCGGCCGCGATGGCGATGTCGCAGGCCGCCGCCAGCCCCATGCCGCCCGCATAGGCGTCGCCGTTGACGGCGGCCACGACCGGCTTGGGGCAGGACCACACCGCGTGCAGCATGTCGGCCAGGCGCACCGCGTCTTCGCGGTTCTGCTGGGGGGTGAGCGAGCCCATCTGGCGCATCCAGTTCAGGTCGCCGCCGGCGCAGAACGCCTTGCCCGCGCCGGTCAGCAGCAGCACGCGGACGGCTTCGTCGTCGGCCGCTTGCCGCACGGCCTGCGTCAGCGCGGCGATGAGGGTTTCGTCGAAGGCGTTGCGCACGTCGGGGCGGTTCAGGGTCAGCCGGGCCACCGGGCCTTCGCGCACGACGATCAGGGGCGGGTTGGGGCGCATCGCGGGTCTCCGTTTTGAATTTGTCTCAACTCTCCGTTCCCGGATGATAAGGGGGAAGGGGAAACCCGATGTTCGTTCAAAGGCGTCTCCGGGTCAAATATTGAGTTATCCTCAAAAAAACAAAGGAGCGAGACATGAGCAGGGATGCGGATCCGGCGCGCGCCCGGGCGCGCGCTACGCCTCGGTATTCCGGCCCGGGCTGTTCGAGGGGCGCACCGTCCTCGTGACGGGCGGCGGCAGCGGCCTGGGCCGCTGCACGGCGCACGAGCTGGCATCGCTGGGCGCCGGCCTGGCGCTGGTGGGCCGCAAGTCCGAGAAGCTGCAGGCGGTGCGCGACGAGATCGCCGGCATCTATCCCGAGGCGGCCGGCCGCCTCAGCGTGCATGCCTGCGACATCCGCGACGAGGCGGGCGTGCGCGCCACGGTGGGCGCGGCGCTGCAACGCCACGGCGCGCTCCACGGCCTTTTCAACTGCGCCGGCGGGCAGTTTCCCGCGCCCCTGGAGCGCATCAGCCACAACGGCTTCGACGCGGTGGTGCGCAACAACCTGCACGGCACGTTCCTGATGTCGCGCGAGGTGTACACGCAATACATGCGCGGGCACGGCGGCGCCATCGTGAACATGCTGGCCGACATCTGGGGCGGCATGCCGGGCATGGGGCATTCCGGGGCGGCGCGCGCGGGCGTCTGGAATCTCACCGAGACGGCCGCCTGCGAATGGGCGCACGCCGGCGTGCGGGTGAACGCCGTGGCGCCGGGCTGGATCGCCTCCAGCGGCATGGACAGCTACGACGAGGACTACCGGGCCGTGCTGCGCGGGCTGCGCGACAAGGTGCCGCTGTCGCGCTTCGGCACCGAAGCCGAGGTGGCGGCGGCCGTGGTGTTTCTGCTGTCGCCCGCGTCGGCCTTCATCAACGGCACGGTGATGCGCGTCGACGGCGGCGTGCCCAACGCGCGCCATTCATGGACGCTGGCCCCGGCCGAGCGCGGCGAGACTTTCGACGGGTTTCCTCAGTATGCGCCGCCGTCGCTGTTCTCGGAGGCATGAAAGCGGTGCAGCGCTTCTTCGACGTCGGCGCGAAAGCGCGCCAGCGCGAGCGTGTCGCGCGGCGGCGGCTGCAGGGCCTGCCAGAGGAAATCGGTGAGCTGGTCGGCCGTGGCCGCCACGTCCACGCGCCGCTCGCGCAGGATCGCGTCCCAGAGCACGTGCTCCATGGGGCCGTACACCGACGAGCGCAGCAGCCGCAGGGGCATGTCGCGGCGGATCTGCCCTTCGGCCTGGCCCTGGGCCAGGATGCGCATGAGCGGGGCGGTGTAGCGCCGCTGCAGCTGGGCGTAGATGTCGGCGAATTCGTCGTCGCGCGCGCGGCCTTCCGACAGGATGAACGCGCACAGGCCCGGCCCCTCCGCCAGCAGGTGGCGCAAGTGGGCGTGCACCAGGTAGCGCAGCCGGGCGCGCGTGCCCTGCACACGCGGCAGGTCGTCTTCGACCTTGGCGATGATCTCGTCGTACCAGTCGCTGATGACGCGCACGCAGAGTTCGCGCTTGCCGCCGAAGTACGTGAAGATGGTGGCTTCGGACACGCCCAGCCGCTGCGCGATCTCGGTGGTGGTGCCGGCCTGGAAGCCGGCTTCGGCGAATACCTGGCGGGCGGTGCGCAGGATGTCGCGGATGCGCTGCTCGGACTTGGCGCTGGCGGGCGCGCGGCGCATCGGGGTGCGGGGCGGCGGGGCGGCGGATTTTTCCATGCGTGGATGCATCGGTGCGGGAAAGGCGGGGCTTATTATTGGACTGCGGCGTCCATGGCGGCAAGCCGGCCTTCCGCTGATTTTTCATAACGACGATACGAGACAAGATCATGCTGTCCAGAGCGCAATCCTACACAACCCTGGTTTCCGGATTCCGTTGGGAGGTTCCGCAACGGTACAACATCGGCGTGGACGTCTGCGCCAAATGGGCCGACGGCAGCGGACGGCTGGCCCTCATCTACGAGAAGAGCGACGGTTCCCAGGCGCGCTACAGTTTCGACGACATCCACGAGCAGTCCAATCGCCTGGCCCGCAGCCTGGAGCGCAACGGCGTGCGGCGCGGCGACCGGGTGGCGGTGTACCTGCCGCAGGCCCCCGAAACCGCCGTGACGCACATCGCCGTCTACAAGATGGGCGCGGTGGCCGTGCCGCTCTTCACCCTGTTCGGCGTGGACGCCATTCAGTACCGGCTGCAGAACAGCGGCGCGGCCGCGCTGGTGACGGACGCCGAGGGCGTGCGCCGGCTGGCGCAGATCCGCGACAGCCTGCCCGACCTCAAGGTGGTGTACTGCGTGGACGGGCCGGTTGCCGGCGGCCAGGCGCTGTCGTTCCACGACGCGCTGGCCGCCGAAAGCGGCGATTACACCGCCGTCGACACCGCGGCCGACGACCCGGCCGTCATCATCTACACCTCGGGCACCACGGGCAAGCCCAAGGGCGCGCTGCACGCGCACCGCGTGCTGCTCGGCCACCTGCCGGGGGTGGAGATGTCGCACGAGTTCTTTCCCGAGCACGCCCGCCTCATGTGGACGCCCGCCGACTGGGCATGGATCGGCGGCTTGCTGGACGTGCTGCTGCCGTCCTGGCACCACGGCGTGCCGGTGCTGGCGCGGCGCTTCGAGAAGTTCGACGGCGAGTCCGCCTTCGACCTGATGGCGCGCCATGGCGTCACCCACACCTTCCTGCCGCCCACGGCCCTGAAGATGATGCGCGCTTCGGCGCGCCGGCGGCCGGCAGCCTCGGCCTGCGCTCGGTGGCCAGCGGCGGCGAGTCGCTGGGCGCGGAACTCATCGACTGGGGGCGGCGCGTGCTGGGCGTGACCATCAACGAGTTCTACGGGCAGACCGAGTGCAACATGCTGGTGTCTTCGTGCTCGTCGCTGTTCGAGCCGCGCATCGGCTCCATCGGCCGCGCGGTGCCCGGCCACCGCGTGGACATCGTGGACGACGCGGGCCGCCTCCTGCCCGACGGCGAAGAGGGCAACATCGGCGTGCTGCGGCCCGATCCGGTCATGTTCCTCGGATACTGGAACAACCCCGAGGCCACCCGGGAAAAGTTCGCGGGCGAGTACCTGCTGACCGGCGACCAGGGCGTGCGCGACGCCGACGGGTTCATCCGCTTCGTGGGCCGCAAGGACGACGTGATCACCAGCGCGGGCTACCGCATCGGCCCGGCGCCGATCGAAGACTGCCTCATTTCGCATCCGGCGGTGCGGATGGCCGCGGTGGTGGGCATGCCGGATGCGCAGCGCACGGAGATCGTGGCCGCCTTCGTCGTGCTCAACGACGGCTACGAGGGCAGCGACGAGCTGGCCCGCGCGCTGCAGGATCACGTGCGCACCCGGCTGGCGGCGCACGAGTATCCGCGCCTCATCCGGTTTGTAACCAGTTTGCCCACCACGGCCACCGGAAAGATCATCCGCAAGGCGCTGCGCGATGCCAGCGCCGGCCAGGGCTGACGGCGCGCACGCCCCCGCGGGGCCGTCTCAACCCGTGACAAACTCCCCCATAAGGATGGGTTGACGGGCAGCCCTGCGCTGCCGGTATGATGGCCTCACACACGATGCGGCCGCCTCCGGTTGGGGGCCGCATCATCCCTATTCTTTGTATGGAGACAGGTCCGATGAATAAGCCTTTGGATGGGGGACTGGCAGCCTTGAACGTGCCCGCCTGGGTGCGGCACCGCGGTCTGGTCGACTGGGTTGCCCGCATCGCCGCCCTGGCCAAGCCCGATCGCGTCGTATGGTGCGACGGTTCGCAGCAGGAGTACGACCGGCTGTGCCAGGAAATGGTCGAGGCCGGCACGCTGCGCAGGCTCAACCCCGCCAAGCGGCCGAATTCCTATCTGGCCTGGTCCGATCCCTCGGACGTGGCCCGCGTCGAAGACCGTACGTTCATCTGTTCCGACCGTCCCGAAGATGCCGGACCCACGAACAACTGGTCCGACCCGGCCGAAATGCGCGACACGCTCAACGGGCTGTTCGACGGCGCCATGCGCGGCCGCACCATGTACGTGGTGCCGTTCTCCATGGGACCGCTGGGTTCGGACATCGCCCACATCGGCGTGGAGCTGTCCGACAGCCCCTATGTGGTTGCCAATATGCGCATCATGACGCGCATGGGCAAGCAGGTCTACGAAGTGCTGGGCACGGACGGCGAGTTCGTGCCCTGCGTGCATTCGGTGGGCAGGCCGCTCGAACCGGGCGAGGCGGACGTGCCCTGGCCCTGCAACCCCACCAAGTACATCGTGCATTTTCCCCAGACCCGCGAAATCTGGAGCTACGGCTCGGGCTATGGCGGCAACGCGCTGCTGGGCAAGAAATGCTTCGCGCTGCGCATCGCCTCCACCATGGGACGCGACCAGGGCTGGCTGGCCGAGCACATGCTCATCCTGGGCGTGACCTCGCCCAAGGGCCGCAAGTACCACGTGGCCGCCGCCTTTCCGTCCGCCTGCGGCAAGACCAACTTCGCCATGCTGATCCCGCCGCAGGGCATGGACGGCTGGAAAGTCACCACCATCGGCGACGACATCGCCTGGATCAAGCCCAGCGCCGACGGCCGCCTGCGCGCCATCAACCCCGAGGCCGGCTATTTCGGCGTGGCCCCGGGCACCAGCGAGCAGACCAACTTCAACGCCATGGCCACGCTCAAGGCCAACGTCATCTTCACCAACGTGGCGCTCACCGACGACGGCGACGTCTGGTGGGAAGGCATGACCGACACGCCGCCCGCCCATCTCACCGACTGGCAGGGCCAAGACTGGACGCCCGCCATCGCGCGCGAAACCGGACGCAAGGCCGCGCATCCCAATGCGCGCTTCACGGCGCCGGCCTCGCAGTGCCCCTCCATCGACCCCGAATGGGAGAACCCGGAAGGCGTGGTCATCGACGCCTTCATCTTCGGCGGACGGCGCTCCACCACGGTTCCGCTCGTCACCGAGGCGCGCAACTGGGTCGAGGGCGTCTACATGGCCGCCACCATGGGCTCCGAAACCACCGCCGCCGCCGCGGGGCAGCAGGGCGTGGTGCGGCGCGATCCGTTCGCCATGCTGCCGTTCTGCGGCTACAACATGAGCGACTACTTCGCGCATTGGCTCAAGCTGGGCCGCCAGCTCGAAGACGCCGGCGCCACGCTGCCCCGCATCTACTGCGTGAACTGGTTCCGCAAGGGGCCCGACGGCAAGTTCGTATGGCCGGGCTTCGGCGAGAACATGCGCGTGCTGCGCTGGATGCTGGGCCGCATCGACGGCGAGGCCCAGGGCGTGGACCAGGTCTTCGGCGTGTCGCCGCGCTATGGCGACATCGACTGGACCGGGCTGGAATTCAGCCCCGACAAGTTCGAGCAGATCATGTCCGTCGACGCCGACGCCTGGCGCCGCGAACTGGCGCTGCACGAAGAACTCTTCGGCCAGCTCGCCCAGCGGCTGCCCGAAGACCTGCCCGAAGCCAAGGCCCGCATCGAAAGCCGGCTGGCGGCGTAGGGGTGGACGCGCCGCCCTCCCGCGGCGCGGTCCAGGGCTTCGCTCCCGTGGCCGCGCCGGATGCGCGGATCCTGGTGCTGGGGTCCATGCCCGGGGTCGCGTCGCTGCGGCGCGCGCAGTACTACGCGCATCCGCGCAATGCGTTCTGGCCCATCGCGGCGGACGCGCTGGGCTTCGATGCCGCGCTGCATTACGACGCCCGGCTGCGGGCGCTGCGGGCGGCCGGCGTGGCGTTGTGGGACGTGCTTGCCGGCTGCGTGCGCCCCGGCAGCCTGGACGCCGACATCCGCCGCGAGGGCCTGGCGCCCAATGATTTTCCGGCGTTTCTGGCGGCGCATGCCGGCATACGGCGCATCTGCTTCAACGGAGTCAAGGCGGCGGCGCTTTTCGCGCGGCATGTGCGGCCCGCGTTGCCGCCGCGGGCGCAGGCCCTGGAATTCGTGGTGCTGCCGTCCACCAGTCCGGCGCATGCGGCCATGCCTTACGAAGAAAAACGCCGGCGCTGGCGCGAGGCGCTGACCGGCGTCTGAGCCGGCCCGGGCGGGCCTCGGCAGGCCCGGGAAACGGACCCGGCAAGGCCGCGGCGCAGAGCTGCGGGCGTTTCCCGGCGGCCCTAGCGCGCGCCCGCGCCTTCGGCGGGGCCTGCCTTCAGTTCCAGCCCCTCGGCGGGCACCGGCACGTTTTCCACGATGCCGGCCAGGTCGCCCGGCTGCGCCATGGCGTTGCCGCTGCNGTGGCTGGCGGCGTGGTCCGTCGCCAGCGCCTGGACGCATGCCTGGCAACGGCTCACCGACGGCGACGGACGCTGGGCGCTGCGGCTGCGCCGCCAGCCGCGCGCCTGGTACGGCATGCTGCTGGCCCATGCGGGGGTGGGCGTGTTCATCGCCGGCGTCACGCTCGCCAACGGCTACGAGGACCGGCAGGAACTCAAGCTGGAAATCGGCGCAAGCGCGCAGGCCGGCGGCTACCGCTATCTCTTCGAAAGCGTGGGGCCGGCCGCCGGCCCCAACTACAGCGCCCAGCGCGCCGTGTTCCGCGTCACGCGCGACGGCGGCCGGCGGTCACGCTCTACCCCGAGAAACGCCTCTACACGGTGCAGAACATGGCGCTCAGCCAGGCCGGCATCGACAGCGGCTTCACGTGCCCGACCTGTTCGTGGCGCTGGGCGAGCCGGTGGGCGCGCAAGCCTGGACCGTGCGCATCCAGGTCAAGCCTTTCATGGCCTGGATCTGGGGCGGCTGCCTGTTGATGGCCGCGGGCGGCGTGGCTGGCCGCCGCCGACCGGCGCTACCGGCAGGCCCGCGCGGCGACGCATCGCAGCGCCTGCGCCCGGCCTCGCTGCCGGCCTCGGCGCGGGAGGGCGGCTGATGCGCCGCACCCTGCTGCCCCTGGCCGTGTTCTGGGCCTGGCGCTGCTGCTGGGCATGGGCCTCGCGCGCGATCCGCGCGTGGTGCCCTCCGCGCTCATCGACCACCCCGCCCCGCCCATCGGGCTGCCCTTGCTGCAGGCCCCGGAACAGCGGCTGGAGGTGCAGTCCCTGCGCGGACAGGTGTGGCTGCTCAATGTATGGGCCTCGTGGTGCGAACCCTGCCGCCAGGAACTGCCCGTGCTGCGCGACCTCGGCCAGCGCGCCGGCATTCCCATCTACGGCCTGAACTACAAGGACGACCCCCGGGCCGCGGCCGAATGGCTGCGGCGCAACGGCAACCCCTACCGCGCCTCGGCCAGCGACACCGACGGCCGGGTCGGCATCGAGTACGGCGTGTATGGCGTGCCGGAAACCTTTCTCATCGACGGCAACGGCCGCATCCGCTACAAGCAGCTCGGCGTCATCACGCCCGGCATCTGGGAAAAGCGCCTGCTGCCGATAATAGAGGCGCTGCGATGAAAACCTGGCCCGCCCTGCTGCTCTGCCTGGCGCTGTTCGGCCCCTCGCCCGCGCCCGCGGCCCCCGGCGCGCCGGCCGACGCCGCGCTGCGCGAACGGGCCGACCGGCTCGCGCACGGCCTGCGTTGCATGGTGTGCCAGAACCAGACCCTGGCCGAATCGAACGCGCCGCTGGCGCGCGACATGCGCCGGATCATCCGAGACCAGCTCGCGCAGGGCCGCAGCGATGAGGAGATCATGCGCTTCTTCCAGGCCAGCCGGTGCACCTGCCAGGTGCCCAGGGCGCAAAAGCCGGTAAACAGGACGGCCGCGATCACGGCCAGAACGAGCAGCCGGGCGCGGTGCGGGGCGCGCGCGGTGCGCCGCCCGGGGACTTCTCGGTTGCTGCGGTCAAGGCATATTCCGCATGTCGTGTATCGACGCGGGCATCATGTTGGAGTTGAGGTGGTACATGATCCAGATGGAGCCGCTGAGGGTAATCACAACGAGCACCAGCGTGAAGATCAGCGCGAGCATATTCCAGCCGCTCTCGGACTTGGCGTCCAGGTGCAGGAAATACACAATATGTACCACGATCTGCACCACCGCGAAGGCGAGGATCACCAGCGCGGTCACGCGCGAGCTGTCGAACACGCGGTTCATCACCAGCCAGAACGGTATGGCGGTCAGGATGGCCGCCAGCACGAAGCCCGTGACGTAGCCCTTGAAGGTGCCGTGCGGGCCGTCGTCCTCGCCGTGCCCGTCATGGCCGCCGTGGCCGCCATGGCCGTGATCTGCCGCGTGCTGCATGCCGTGGGCCTGGCTCAGGTTGGCCATGTGATCGGTGCGTACGGTCATGGCAGCACTCCCATGAGATAGACGAAGGTGAACACGCCCACCCAGATCAGGTCCAGGAAGTGCCAGAACAGCGACAGGCACATCAGGCGCCGGCGGTTGGCCGGGATCAGGCCGTGCAGCTGCACCTGGACCATCATCGTCACCAGCCACACGATGCCGAAGGTGACGTGCAGGCCGTGGGTGCCGACCAGCGTGAAAAACGACGACAGGAACGCGCTGCGCTGCGGCCCCGCGCCCTCATGGATGAGGTGAGCGAACTCGTAGAGCTCCAGGCCCAGGAAGCCCGCGCCCAGCAGGCCCGTGACCGCCAGCCAGCCCTGCGTCGCGCCGATCCGGTTGCGGCGCATTTCGAGCATGGCGAAGCCGTAGGTGATGGACGAGAGCAGCAGCAGCGAGGTGTTCACCGCCACCAGCGGCAGGTCGAACAGGTCGGCCCCGGACGGGCCCGCCGCGTAGCTGCGCCCCAGCACGCCGTAAGTGGCGAACAGGCAGGCGAAGACGAGACAGTCGCTCATCAGGTACACCCAGAAGCCCAGCAGGGTTCCGTTCTGCGGGTGGTGCTCGCCTTCGACGTGGAAACTCAGCGGCTGCGGCGGCGTCTGGCCGCCGGTGAGAGGGGGCGCGTAGGTATCAGACATGTTTGCTCAGGAGCTGGGTTCGGGCGGCTTCGCAACGGACGACTTCCTCGGCCGGCACGTAGTAGTCGCGCTGGTAGTTGAAGGTATGGACGATGGAAACCAGGATCAGCGCGGCGAACGAAACCGCCGCCAGCGGCCACATGTGCCAGATCAGCGCGAAGCCCATCACCACGCTGATGGCGGCCAGCACGATGCCGGCCCAGGTGTTCTTGGGCATGTGGATGGGAATGAAGCCCTGCTGCGGCCGCTGGTAGCCGCATTGCTTCATCTGCCACCAGGCGTCCAGGTCGTGCACCCGCGGGGTGAAGGCGAAGTTGTAGGCGGGCGGCGGCGACGAGGTGGACCATTCCAGCGTGCGGCCGTTCCAGGGGTCGCCGGTGACGTCGCGCAGTTCATGGCGGCGCCGGTAGCTCACCACGAGCTGGATCAGGAAGCACGCGATGCCGATGGCGATCAGGCCCGCGCCCACCGCCGCGATCTGGAACCAGATCTGCAGCGAGGCGTCCTCGAAATGGCTGAGGCGGCGCGTCACGCCCATGAGCCCCAGCACGTACAGTGGCATGAAGGCCACGTAGAAACCCACCAGCCAGAACCAGAACGAGCACTTGCCCCAGAACGGATCGAGCTTGTAGCCGAAGGCTTTGGGGAACCAGTAGGTGATGCCCGCCATCAGGCCGAACAGCACGCCGCCGATGATGACGTTATGGAAGTGCGCGATCAGGAACAGGCTGTTGTGCAGCGCGAAGTCGGCGGGCGGCACGGCCAGCAGCACGCCCGTCATGCCGCCGATCACGAAGGTGACCATGAAGCCCACCGTCCAGAGCATGGGCACCTCGAAGCGGATGCGGCCGCGGTACATGGTGAACAGCCAGTTGAAGATCTTCGCACCCGTGGGAATGGAGATGATCATCGTCGTGATCCCGAAGAACGAGTTCACGCTGGCGCCCGAGCCCATGGTGAAGAAGTGGTGCAGCCACACCAGGTACGACAGCACCGTGATCACCACCGACGCGTACACCATGGACGCATAGCCGAAGAGCCGCTTGCCGCAGTAGGTGGACACCACCTCCGAGAATACGCCGAAGGCCGGCAGGATCAGGATGTACACCTCGGGGTGGCCCCAGATCCAGATCAGGTTCACGTACATCATGGCGTTGCCGCCGAAGTCCGCCGTAAAGAAATTGGTGCCCACGTAGCGGTCCATGGAGAGCAGCGCCAGCACCGCCGTCAGCACGGGGAAGGCGGCCACGATGAGCACGTTGGTGCACAGCGCGGTCCAGGTAAACACGGGCATGCGCATCAGCGTCATGCCGGGCGCGCGCATCTTCACGATGGTGACCATGAGGTTGACGCCCGACAGCAGCGTGCCCACCCCCGCGATCTGCAAGGCCCATATGTAGTAATCGACCCCCACGTCGGGACTGTGCAGAATGCCGGACAGCGGGGGATAGGCCAGCCACCCGGTGCGCGCGAATTCGCCCACGAAGAGCGACATCATCACCAGAACGGCGCCGCCGGTGGTCATCCAGAAGCTGAAATTGTTCAGGAAGGGGAAGGCCACGTCGCGCGCGCCGATCTGCAGCGGCACGATGTAGTTCATGAGCCCGGTGACCAGCGGCATGGCCACGAAGAAGATCATGATGACGCCGTGCGCGGTGAAGATCTGGTCGTAGTGATGCGGCGGCAGGTAGCCCAGCGAATCGCCGAAGGCGATGGCCTGCTGCAGCCGCATCATGATGGCGTCGGCGAAGCCCCGCAGCAGCATCACGATGCCCAGCACCATGTACATGATGCCGATCTTCTTGTGGTCGATGCTGGTGAACCACTCCCGCCACAGGTAGCCCCACTTGCCGTAATAGGTGATGGCGCCCAGCAGCGCCAGCCCGCCCAGCGCCACGGCGGCGAAAGTGGCCAGCAGTATAGGCTCGTGGTACGGAATCGCTTCCCAGGTCAGGCGACCGAAGAAGAGCTTGGTGAGGTCGGAGTGCTCAGTCATCTCGCTTCCCGTATAGAACCCAGGTTCGACATCGCGCCGCGCGGACGGCGCCTGCGGCCGGTCGCTACATCACCAGATCCGCCCCGGAAGTGCACATGGCGCCCACGTACCTGCGCACCGGCGCCTGTTGCAGGCCCAGCCGCTCGCGCGTGGCGGCGTCCAGGCTGGTGACGTTGTGCGCGGCCGG
>NZ_LHSJ01000138.1:0-10612 GCF_001270295.1 Achromobacter sp. DMS1
GCACGCGCTGATCCTGTCGTGCACCTTCATTCTCTTTCCGCTGCTCGGGCTGGCGGCTGCGCGCGGCCTTCCCGGGCCTGCTCACGCCTTCGCTGTGGCTGGGCGTGTTGTTCGTCTGCACCGGGCCCGCGCCGCGGGCGGGCGGGGACGGGGGTCAGGCGTTGCGGGCGGCGGCCCGCTCGAAGGCGTCCAGCAGGGGTTGCAGACGGGCGCCGCGGGTCTTGAGCGCCGCCTGGTTGACGATGAGCCGGGAGGAAATCGGCATGATGCTCTCGACTTCGACCAGGTTGTTGGCGCGCAGCGTGCCGCCGGTGGAAACCAGGTCGACGATGCAGTCGGCCAGGCCGACCAGCGGGGCCAGTTCCATCGAACCATACAGTTTGATGATGTCCACGTACACACCCTTGGCCGCGAAGTGTTCACGGGCCGACTGCACGTACTTGGTGGCCACGCGCAGGCGCGCGCCCTGGTGCACGGCGGCCTCGTAGTCGAAGCCCTGCCGGGCGGCCACGGCCAGGCGGCACTTGGCGATGTTCAGGTCGATGGGCTGGTACAGCCCGCCGGGCTGCTGCGCCGCGTGCTCGATCAGCACGTCCTTGCCGGCGATGCCCAGGTCGGCCGCGCCGTACTGCACGTAGGTGGGCACGTCGGAGGCGCGCACGATGATCAGGCGCAGGGCCGGGTCGCTGGTGGGCAGGATGAGCTTGCGCGAGCTTTCGGGGTTCTCGGGCACTTCGATGCCGGCCTCGGCCAGCAGGGGCATGGTTTCTTCGAAGATCCGTCCCTTGGACAGGGCCAGGGTGAGGGGCGTGACGGGAGCGTCGCTCATGCCGTTTCCTTGCCGCTAACGCGTTGTATGTCGGCGCCCAGGGCGCGCAGTTTCACTTCCATGCGGTCGTAGCCGCGGTCCAGGTGGTAAATGCGGTCGACCAGGGTTTCGCCTTCGGCGGCCAGGCCGGCGATGACCAGGCTGGCCGAGGCGCGCAGGTCGGTGGCCATGACCTTGGCGCCCGACAGGCGCGGCACGCCGCGCACCACGGCGGTGTGGCCGTCGATGTCGATGTCGGCGCCCATGCGGCGCAGCTCCTGCACGTGCATGAAGCGGTTTTCGAAGATGGTTTCCACCACCACCGAGGCGCCATCGGCCACGGTGTTCAGCGCCATGAGCTGGGCCTGCATGTCGGTGGCGAAGCCGGGGTATTCGTGGGTGCGGAAGTCCACGGCCCTGGGGCGCGCGTCCATGCGCCCGCGCACCCAGTCGGGGCCGGTTTCGAGGGTCACGCCAGCCTCGGCCAGCTTGGACAGCGTGGCGCCCATGATGGCGGGGTCGGTGTGGCGCAGCAGGATGTCGCCGCCCGCGGCGCCCACCGCGCACAGGAAGGTGCCGGCTTCGATGCGGTCGGACACCACGCGGTGCGAGGCGCCGTGCAGGCGCTCCACGCCTTCGATCACGATGCGGTCGGTGCCGTGGCCCTGGATGCGGGCGCCCATCTTGATGAGCAGCTCGGCCAGGTCCACCACTTCGGGCTCGCGCGCCGCGTTCTCGAGCACGGTGCGGCCTTCGGCCAGCACGGCCGCCATCAGCAGGTTTTCGGTGCCTGTGACGGTGACCATGTCGGTACGGATGACGGCGCCCTTCAGGCGGCTGGCGCGGGCCACCACGAAGCCGTGCTCGATGCTGATTTCGGCGCCCAGCGCGGCCAGCCCCTTGATGTGCTGGTCCACCGGGCGCTGGCCGATCGTGCAGCCGCCCGGCAGGCTTACGCGGGCCTCGCCGAAGCGCGCCACCAGCGGGCCCAGCACCAGGATGGAGGCGCGCATGGTCTTGACCAGTTCGTAGGGAGCCTCCAGGTTGTCGACGCCGTCAGCCTGCACGGTGACCACGCCGTCCGCCGCGCGTTCGGCGCGCACGCCCATGCGCTCCAGCAGGCGCAGCATGGTGGCGGTGTCGTTCAGGTGCGGCACGTTGGAGAGCGTGACCGGCTCGGCGGTCAGCAGGCCGGCGCAGAGAATGGGCAGGGCGGCGTTCTTGGCGCCCGAGATGGCGACTTCGCCTTGCAGGCGGGGGCCGCCGGTGATGCGGAGTTTGTCCATTATTTGCCTGCCTGTTCGTATTCGGCCGGGGTGAGCGTGCGCATGGAGAGCGCGTGGATTTCGGCTTTCATGCGGTCGCCCAGCGCCGCGTAGACCATCTGGTGGCGGGCGATGAGCCGCTTGCCCTCGAAAGCCGTGCTGACGATGACGGCGTCGAAGTGCGAGCCGTCGCCCTGGACGTCGAGGTGTACACAGGGCAGGCCGTCCGCGATGTATTGGCGGACTTGCTCGGGAGTGGGAAGCATGAACGTCAGTTCCTGAGTTTGTAGCCGCGGGCCAGGAGCCGCAGCGCATAGAGCGACAGCGCGAGGAAGACCCCGCTCACCACCGCCAGGCTGCGCCATGGGGAGACGTCCGACACCGAGAAGAACCCGTAGCGGAAGCCGTCGATGGTGTAGAAAATGGGATTCCAGTGCGACACGCCCTGCCAGAACGGCGGCAGGGTATGGATGGAATAGAACACGCCCGACAGAAACGTGGCCGGCATGATCAGGAAGTTCTGAAAGGCCGCGAGCTGGTCGAATTTCTCGGACCACAGCCCGGCGATCAGGCCCAGCGTGCCCATGATGCCGCAGGCCAGCACCGCGAACGCCAGCACCCACAGCGGATGCTGCGGCGCCAGCGACACGAAGAACAGCGCCACCAGCCACACGCATACGCCCACGGCCAGGCCGCGCGCCACGGCCGCCAGCACGTAGGCCGCGAAAATGTCGCGATGCGACAGCGGCGGCAGCAGCACGAACACCAGGTTGCCGGTGATGCGGCTCTGGATGAGCGATGAGGACGGATTGGCGAAGGCGTTCTGCAGCATGCTCATCATCATGAGCCCCGGAATCAGGAACGCGGTGTACGGCACCGTTCCGTACACCGTGACCCGCCCTTCCAGCACGTGCCGGAACACCAGCAGGTAGAGCAGCGCCGTGATGACCGGGGCCGCGATGGTCTGGAAGCTGACTTTCCAGAAGCGCAGCAGCTCCTTGCGCAGCAGCGTCGGAAAGCCGGAGCCGGCATCCAGGCGGGGCTGCACCAGCGGCTGGCTGGCGGAAGCTTCGGCGGGCGTCATGAGGAAATCTCTTCGGGTTGCAGCGTGGGGGTGGGCGGGAGGTCGTCCTGGTGCATGATGCGGACGAAGGCGTCTTCGAGGTCCACCCCGCCCACGCGGGCGAGCAGCGCCTGCGTGGTGTCCAGCGCCACGATGCGGCCGCCCTTGAGCATGGCGATGCGCCCGCACAGGGCCTCGGCCTCTTCGAGGTAGTGGGTGGTGAGCATGATGGTGTGGCCGGCCTTGTTCAGCCGCGAGATGAACTCCCACAACGTGCGGCGCAGGTCCACGTCCACGCCCGCCGTGGGCTCGTCCAGCACGATGACCGGCGGGCGGTGCACCAGCGCCTGCGCCACCAGCACGCGCCGCTTCATGCCGCCGGACAGTGCGCGCATGTTGTTGTCGGCCTTGTCGGCCAGCCCCAGGTTGTGGAGGATCTCGTCGATCCAGTCGTCGTTCTTGCGCAGCCCGAAATAGCCCGACTGGATGCGCAGCGTCTCGCGCACCGTGAAGAAGGGGTCGTACACCAGCTCCTGCGGCACCACGCCCAGGGCGCGCCGGGCCGACTTGTAGTCGGCCACGACGTCGTAGCCACAGACGCTGGCCCGGCCCGAGGTGGCGCGCGCCAGCCCGGCCAGGATGGAAATCAGCGTGGTCTTGCCGGCGCCGTTGGGGCCCAGCAGGCCGAAGAATTCGCCGTGGCCGATTTCGAGGCTGACGTTGTCCAGGGCCTGGAAGCCGGGGCCGGGGGCGCGGCCGAGCAGCTTCTGCCACCCGCTTCGGCGCGGCGCGTAGATCTTGGAGACGTGTTCGAGACTGACGGCGGACATGACGGCAGTGAGGGCCCGGAAAAGAGCGAATCGCTCATTATATAAGCGCCGTACGGCTCGCCGTCCGATGGCCCCGGCGCGGACAGGGACGGAACGCCGGCGCGGGAGCCGCGGGCTCCCGCGCCGCGCCCGTGCTTACTGGTTGCGCTGGTTGAGCGCGTTGATCAGGCCGTCGATGCCGTTCTGGTTGATCTGTTGCGCGAACTGGTTGCGGTAGTTCTCGATGAGCCAGATGCCTTCGACGTTCATGTCGTAGATCTTCCAGCCGTGGGCGGTCTTCTCCAGGCGGTAGTCCACGCCCACCGGCTGGCCGTTGTCCTGGGTGATGAGGGTGCGCACCACCACGTCGTCGGCGTTGGGGTCGCCGCGCAGCGGCAGCATCTTGACCTGCGTGCCGGCCGTCACGCGCGTGAGCGCGCCGCTGTAGGTGCGCACCAGGGTGCCGCGGAAGGCTGTCGCCAGGGCCTGCTTCTGCTGGTCGGTGGCCTGGCGCCAGTAGCGGCCCGCCGCCAGGCGGGTGGTCTTCATGAAATCGACGTAGGGCAGGATGTGCTGATCGACCACCTGGTTGATGCGGGCGGTGTTGCCCGCCTTGACGGCGCCGTCGGCCTTGAGCACGTTCAGGGCCTCGTCGGCGGCGGCCTGCACGAACTTGTCGGGCGGGCCGTTGGGGTCGGGTTTGGCATGGGCGGCCGCGGCGGCGGCCAGGCCCAGCAGGCCGGCGACGAACAGCCGTTGCAACAGGGAAAGAGGGGAAAACCGCATGTAGGTATGCTCCTTGCTCACGTAGGGGGACGGCGGTCCGGCTTACCGCGGCGCCGAAACCGGGGGGGGCGCTTCCGGGAGGCCCGCTTCCGGGGACTCCGTCTTCGGGGCGCCGGTTCCCGGGGCGGGCGCGGCGTCGTCCTCGTCGTCTTCGTAGTTGGGCAGCGTGGATTCGCTGTCCGTCTTGTGGCCCAGCACCATGGAGGCGCGGCGCTGCAGGTAGGCATCGCGCACGAAGCTGTACGGATCGAGCGCCACGCGGTCCACCGTGTCGGTCGCGTCCAGCAGGCTGGCGCGCGTGTCCACCACCTCGAGGCCCCACAGCGAGTTGCGCAGCGGCACGTTGTCGATGGCGCTCACGCCCATGTAGCCGTGTGCGCGGCCCTGCCAGTCGCCCACCAGGCCCACGCCGTCGCGCACCGTGGAGGCGCCGAAGAAGGGCAGCACCAGATAGGGGCCCTGGCCGAAGCCCCAGACGCCCAGCGTGGTGCCGAAATCGTTGGGGATCTTGCGGGCACCGTTGGCCGAGGCCACGTCGAAGCAGCCGCCCACGCCCATCGTGGTGTTGAACAGGAAGCGGCCCAGCGTGTTGATGAAGTCGTGGCCGCGGCCCTGCAGGAAGCTGTTGGTGCCCGACCAGAGGTCGTCCACGTTGTTGAAGATATTGTGCACGCAGGTGCGCACCGGCTGCGGCGTGACGTAGGTGTAGGCCTGGGCCACGGGCTTGAACAGCGCACGGTCCACGGTGTCGTTGAACTTGTACACGCCCCGGTTGAAGCCTTCCCAGGGATCGCGCGGGTCCGGATTCGAGGACGCGGCGCAGCCGGCCAGCAGCGCGCCGGCTGCGGCGACAGTGGCAACGCGGGAAAGAGCTTGCATTTTCATGATGTGGGGATCCCTATCGGTAATTTCTTATTCGTGTCGCTGCGCGCCGGCGCGGTCCGGCCTTGTTGTTCAGGGGGCCTTGGGCGCGGCATCGGCGCCGCCGCCCTGGCTGGTGCCCGACTTTTCCGCCGACCCGTACAGGAACTGGCTGATGAGCTGCTCCAGCACCACGGCGCTTTGTGTATAGCGGATTTTTCCGCCGTCGGTAAAGTTCTCCTCGTCGCTGCCGGCGGTCAGGCCCAGGTATTGCTCGCCCAGCAGGCCGGAGGTCAGGATGGCGGCCGAGGTGTCCTTCGGAAACTGGTACGCCTTTTCGAGGTCGACCGACACCACGGCCTGGAAGGTCTTGTCGTCGAAGGAGATGCCGGACACCCGGCCCACCACCACGCCCGCGCTTTTCACGGGCGCGCGCACCTTCAGGCCGCCCACGTTGTCGAAGTTGGCGGTCAGCGTGTAGGTGGGGGCGAAGGAAAAGCTGCTCAGGTTGCCGGCGCGCAAAGCCAGGAACACCAAGGCGGCCGCGCCCAGCAGCACGAACAGGCCCACCCAGAAATCGGTTTTTTCGCGTGACATGATTCGTTATCCGTTTCAGTTTCCAAACATCAGGGCCGTGAGCAGGAAATCCAGGCCCAGCACCGCCAGCGAGCCCACCACCACGGTGCGCGTGGTGGCGCGGGCCACGCCCTCGGGGGTGGGGCGCGCCTGCCAGCCCTCGTAGAGCGCCACCAGCGTGACGGTGACGCCGAACACCAGGCTCTTGATGACGCCGTTGGCCACGTCGCTCCAGACGTCCACGCCATTCTGCATCTGCGACCAGAACGCCCCGGCGTCCACGCCGATGAGCGCCACGCCCACGACCCAGCCGCCCAGGATGCCCACCATGGAGAACACCGAGGCCAGGATGGGCATGGCGACGATGCCGCCCCATAGCCGGGGCACCAGCACGCGGCGCATGGGGTCCACGGCCATGACCTCCATGGCGGCGAGCTGCTCGCCGGCCTTCATCAGGCCGATTTCGGCCGTCAGCGAGGTGCCCGCCCGGCCCGCGAAGAGCAGCGCCGTCACCACGGGGCCCAGTTCGCGCACCAGGGACAGCGCCACCAGCAGGCCCAGGGCCTCCTCGGAGCCGTAGCGGTTCAGCGTGTAATAGCCCTGCAGGCCCAGCACGAAGCCCACGAACATGCCGGACACGGCAATGATGAGCAGCGAATAGTTGCCGATGAAGTGGATCTGCTGCGACACCAGGCGGGGCCGCGACAGCGCAATGCCGCTGCGCGCCAGCATGGCGCCGAAGAAGCGGGTGAAGTAGCCCACGCCGCTTACCTGGGCGCGGGCCCAGCCGCCCAGCGCGCCGATGGTCTTGAGGGGGCCGCTCATGCCTTGCCTCCTTGTTGCGACAGCCATTTCCGGAAAGCCGGCGTCTCGGGGTAGTGGAACGCCACCGGGCCGTCCGGCTCGCCGCGCAGGAACTGCTGCACGTAGGGGTCGCCCGAGGCCGAGAGCACGTCGGGCGTGCCGGCGGCCTTGAGCTCGCCCTGGCCCACCAGATACACCTGGTCGGCGATGGCGAAAGACTCATGCACGTCGTGGGTGATCAGCACCGAGGCACAGCCCAGCCGGTCCGCCAGGTCGCGGATGAGGCGGGCGGTGACGCCCAGCGAGATCGGGTCCAGCCCCGCGAAGGGCTCGTCATAGAGAATGAGCTCGGGCTCCAGCACCACCGCGCGGGCCAGCGCCACGCGGCGCGCCATGCCGCCCGATATCTCGGACACTTTCAGGTGAGCGGCCGCCCGCAGGCCCACGGCGTCGAGCTTGTCGAGCACGCGCTCGACGACTTCCGCGTCGCTGGCGCGCGTGTGCTCGCGCAGCGGGAAGGCCACGTTTTCGAAGACGTTGAGATCGGTGAACAGCGCGCCCTGCTGGAACAGCACGCCCATGCGCTGGCGCAGGGCCTGCAGTTCGGCGGCGCCGGCCTGGCCGATGTCCTGGCCGAAGACCACGACCTTGCCGCGCTGCGCCTGGATCTGGCCCGTGGCCGCGCGCAGCAGCGTCGTCTTGCCGGAGCCGGATCCGCCCATGATGGCCACCACCTGTCCGGCCCGGACATCCATGGAGATGCCGCGCAGCACGGTGAAATCACCGTAGCCGAGCGCGACGTCGTGCAGGCGCAGGGCGAATTCCGAAGTGCTGCGGGAGTGAGCGGGCATGGACAACGATAGGGGTTCCAGTTCCGGGGACGGAGCAAGCCCCGCGGCCGCGACGGCCACGACTTCGTCCTCGTCGAGCGGTTGCAGCACCGAGCCGTCGGCGGCAATGCGTTCGGTGATTTCGAAGCGCCATTCGCGGGGGGCGAGCGGCTCCGGCTTGACGACGTTGTAGTCGTACAGATGGGGCCGGGTCTGCCGGCCGATTTCCAGCACGTCGCGAAAACCGCGGGTGGTCACCAGCGCGGTGCGCGAGCCCCGGCGCTCGATCACCATGTTGGTCGCGACCGTGGTGCCGTGGCCCACGTGAACCAGCTCGGAACCGTCTATGGCGTGCTCGCGCATCAGGTGGGCCAGACCTGCCTGGATGGCTTCGGAAGGATCATGCGGCGTGGAGGGCACCTTGAAATAGTGCAGTTCGCCGGTATGTTCGGCCAGCAGTGTGAAGTCGGTGAACGTGCCTCCCACGTCGAAGCCGACGCGAAAGCGGCGGCCGCCCGGGGCGGTTGCGGTATGGGTCACAAGGGTCTCCAGGATGCTGGCGCGCACTGCGCCGGAAGTGGAATGACCCGAATGCTATCGACGCCCCGTCATACGGTCCAATCAAAGATTGGTATCAGTTGTTATCATGGATATGAATGACGAAGCCGGGCTTTCTTCCCCTAGTACGCATGGGGTTCGGGCCGCGCCGTCTGGTCGAACACCATGCCTTGCGCTTTGCATACCTTGAGGATTTCCTCCCGCAGCCAGCGATGCGCGGGCAGGTTGTCGGAACGTTCGTGCCAAATGAGGTTGACGGTGCGAGGCACGAAAGGAAAAGGCGCTTCGACCGCTTCCAGCAGGTGGCTGTACGGGCTGTTGCGCACCGTGTTGACCGGCACCACGCAGATCAGGTCCGTTTCGGCCAGCAGTCGCGGCGCAAGCGCGAATTGGTTGATCGTAAGCACGACATTGCGCTTGTACCCGTGCGCGGCCAGCTCGTGATCGATGAGCGCCGGCGTGCCGAGCAGGCTGACCATGAGATGGCGTGCGCGCAGGAAGCTGTCCAGCGTGAAGCGGGGCTGCGCCAGCAGCGGATGGCCCTTGCGCATGGCGCAGACATAGGTCAGGGTCTCGAGCGGCAGCGTGCGCAGCGAAGACCCGAAATTCGAGTACACGCCCGCCGCCATGTCTCGGGCCGCCGCCGCTTGATCCAGGTCAAGAAGCCGGGCGCCGGTCTGTCCGACCATTTGAGCATGGACGCTGACAAGGAGGCCGCCATGTACCGCCGCATCGCTTTGCACCTGGACCAGGGTTACGATTGCCAACGCCGCACCACCGTCGCCCTGGCGCTGGCCCGGCGCCACAAGGCGGAGGTGCTCGGCATCTACGCCAGTTCCGCCCCGCCGCAGTATTACTACGGGGAATCCGTGCTGCTTTCCCGCGCGCTCGACGTCATGAAGCAGGTGCTGGCCGAAGACCGCGCCGCGGTGCAGAACGGCTTCCTGGCCTCCGCTTCGGCGGCCGACGTGGCGGCTTCGGTGCGCAGCGCCGAAAGCTCGCCCAGCGCGTGCATGGCGCTGTACGGCCGCACCGCCGACCTCATCGTGCTGAGCCAGGAAAACCCTCGCGACACCGACGCGGCCCATGAAATCGAATTCGTGGAACAGACGCTGCTGTCCGCCGGACGGCCGGTGCTCGTGGTGCCCTCCAGCGGCACGTTCACGGGCGTGGGCGAGCGCATCGTCTACTGCTGGGACCGCAGCCGAGAGGCGGCGCGCGCGCTGGCCGACGCCATGCCCCTGCTCAAGCACGCCGGCGAGATCGTGGTGCTCACCATGGACGAGGGCGAATCCACGACGACGCGCGAGCCCGCCATTCCCTTCGCCGAGCTGGCCACGTATTTCGAGCTGCATGGCGTTCCCGAGCCGCGGCACGTCAGGCGCGACATCCGCGGCGTGGGCGTCGGCGCCACTATCCTCAACACGGCCGCCGACCACAGCGCCGACCTCATCGTGATGGGCGCCTACGGCCACAGCAAGCTGCGCGAATGGGCCATGGGCGGCGCCACCGCCTCGGTGCTCAAGAGCATGACGGTGCCGGTGCTGTTCTCGCACTGAGGGCGGCAGGCTCCCTGCCCGCCGGCGCGGCGGACGCTGCTATCCGCCGTGTCCCGCATCGGGCACGGGGGGTGAGCACGGGGGCGGCCCGCGAAGTGGGCGGCGGCGTTCTGCAGGAAGAGACTGACGGTGTTCTCCACCGCCTCGGGCGAACGGCCGGCGCTGTGCGGCGTGAGCACCACGTTGTCCAGGCGCTTGAGCGCCTCGGGCACGTCGGGCTCGCCCTCCACGACGTCCAGGCCCGCGCCGGCGATGCGGCCTTGCTCCAGGGCGGCGATGAGCGCCTGCGTATCCACCACGCTGCCGCGCGCCACATTCACCAGGTAGCCTTGCGGCCCCAGCGCGTCGAGCACCGTCTCGTCGACCAGGTGGTGCGTGGCGGCCCCGCCCGGCGCGGCCACCACCAGGAAATCCGAGTCTCGGGCCAGCGCGCGCACGTCCGCGTAATGCGCATAGCCGCTTTCCGGCCGGGGACGGCGCGTGCAATAGCCCACCCGCATGCCGAAACCCAGCGCCCCGCGCCGGGCGATTTCCCGGCCGATGTGCCCCAGCCCGATCAGCCCCAGGCGCTTGCCCGCGACCTGCGGCCCCATGAGGCGATTTCCCGGCCGATGTGCCCCAGCCCGATCAGCCCCAGGCGCTTGCCCGCGACCTGCGGCCCCATGAAGCCGCTCCAGCCGCCCCGCCGCACGG
>NZ_LHSJ01000138.1:11934-15915 GCF_001270295.1 Achromobacter sp. DMS1
CGGTCTTGCGCGCGCCGGCCTTGGCGGCGGCCTTGGCGGCCCCGGCGCCCGCGGAAGCGGCGGAGGCCGCCTTCTTGCGCGCGGCGGACGGCTTGCCGCCGCGGCTTTCTATGCTCTGCTTCAGCATGGCCATGAGGTCGATCACCTTGGCCGACCGGCGCGCGGGGGCCTCGCCGGCTTCGGTGAGCACGTGGGTCTTGCCCGCCTTGATCTTCCGGTCGATGGCGTCGAGCAGGTCTTCGCGGTATTCGTCGCGGAAGGCGTCCGGATCCCATTCCATGGCCATGTCCTGCACCAGCCGCAGCGCCATTTCCTTCTCGCGCGGCGTAGGCGCGTCGGCCGGGCGCGGCGCGGGCAGCTCCAGTTCGCCGGCGGGCAGGATCTCGTCGGCATAGCGCAGGGTGATGAGCATGAGCGCCTCCGCCTGGGGCAGCAGCGCGCACAGGTGCTCGCGGGTGTGCAGCACCACGCGGGCCAGGCCGAGCCTGCCGCTCTTGCGCAGCACGTCGCGCAGCAGCGCATAGCCCTTGGCGCCGCGCCGGTCGGGCGCAAGGTAGTAGGGCGTGTCGTAGTAGAAGATGGGGATCTCGGCGGCGTCCACGAATCCCTGCACGTCCACGGTCTGCGTGGCGGCGACGTTGGCGCGCCGGAAATCCTCGTCGCTGAGATAGACGTACTCGCCTTTCTCGTACTCGTAGCCCTTGACGATGTCTTCGGCCGCGATGGACTTGCCCGTGCGCTTGTTGATGCGCTGGTAGCCGACGGGGGAGTCGTCGCGCCGGTCTATCCAGTCGAAATCGAGGCGGTGCGGCCGGGTGGCGGCGTACACCACGATAGGTATGTGCACCAGGCCGAAGGCGATGGCGCCTTTCCAGATAGTTCTGGGCATGTCCGGCTCCTGAAAGGGAGAACGCGCGGCCCGCCCACGCGAGGGCGGGCCGCGCGGCACGCATGCGTCAGCAACCGCCGTGCCCGGGGCTCCGGACGCGGCGCTGCCGCGGTTTCCGCCTGCGCGCCCGCCGCCGCGGGCTTACTGGCGGCCCACCAGCACGCCGAACAGAAAGGCGGCGCCCGCCACCAGCCCCACGCCTGCCAGGGGCGGGCCTGGATATATTCCTCGGTGCAGTCCAGCGTTTCCC
Source organism: Achromobacter sp. DMS1 (assembly GCF_001270295.1). Taxonomy (NCBI): domain Bacteria; kingdom Pseudomonadati; phylum Pseudomonadota; class Betaproteobacteria; order Burkholderiales; family Alcaligenaceae; genus Achromobacter; species Achromobacter sp. DMS1. Next base: position 13,074 of record NZ_LHSJ01000138.1, read on the forward strand.
TGACCAGGTCGTTGGCGGTTTCCGACGCCGCGCGCAGGCTCTGGCGGGTGGCCTGGAGCTGGTCGGACAGGCGGGCCTTGAGCGCGTCGATGTCCGCGTTGGCAGGGTCGCGCAGCGTCTCCTCCAGATCGTCGATCCAGCTTTCCGGACTGCGGGCGCGCCGGCGCGCGACGCCGTCGTCCGGTCCGTTCTCGGGAAAATCGGAGGGCGCGGGATTATGGGTAGAGGCCATCGGATGCTCCTGTGGTCGGGCAGACAAAGCGGCGCGCGGGCCGGCCCGGTCGGCGCCGCGCTAGGCGGGGTCCATGTGGCGGCACGCCTGGGCGCATGCCAGGCAGGCGTTGGCGCAGGACTGGCAGTGCTGCGCCGCGAACGAGGCGCACTCGCGGGCGCAGGCGTCGCACGCCAACGCGCACAATCTGCATGCGGCAATGGAAAACATTCCGCCGCGGGCGACGAGCCGCGCCGCGGTGCGGCACACGGCCGCGCATTCCAGGTCGAACCGGATGCAGGATTGCATGGACTGCGGGTTGTCGGCAAGACACATCGCAGCGCAGTGGTCGCAGGCGGCGGCGCATTCCTCACAGGCTTGCACAGATTTGCGGAATTGTGGGCTTTGCATTGCATCTCCTTGTATTCCAGGCTTGCCGCAGGGCAAGCGCCCCAGCAAACGGCGCGCCCGCCGACCGGCCACATCCGCTTGCAATTTCGCCGGCCCCCCTCCGGCGCCTGCCCGCAGTAGCATGGAGACATCGCCACCGCAGGAGCCAGGCATGAAATCCGGAGAGAAATCCGCCGGCCGCGCAGCGCGGGTGTCGCTGCAGGCCAAGGTGCTGCCGCCCGATTCGCCCGTGGAAGTCCCCAATCTGCCGCCCGTGCCCGACAAGAACACGCCCGACGAAGCGGCGCGCGACGCGCGCGTGCGCGTGGACGAGCAGACCGAATCCAACTGGGCCGACGGCAGCGCCCCGCAGCCCCGCGCCAGGAACGCGCGCTCGTCCCTGCTCTGAAACCCCGGGGCGCTCCCCGCCTTCCGCAACGGCGGGCGCAACGGGGCAGCCGGGCGTCCCGGGCACGCCAATTGCTGCGGGCGTGGCCTCAACCGGCAATCGGTATCCGGGCACATGGGAGCCACGCATGGACAAGGAATTGCAGGACGCCAACATCGCCATTCTCGTGGTGGACGGCTTTGAGCAGATCGAGCTGACCAGCCCGCGCGATGCGCTGCAGGCGCAGGGCGCGCGCACGGTGGTCGTTTCCGCACGGCGCGAGCCGGTGCAGGGCATGAATCACCACGAAAAGGCAGACAGCGTCGAGGCCGAACTGATCTTCGCCGAGGCCGATCCGGAGCATTTCGACGCGGTGCTGCTGCCCGGCGGCGTCATCAACGCCGACGAGATCCGTATGCACGCCAAGGCCCGGGAATTCGTGCGCGCCATGCACGAGGCCGGCAAGCCCATCGCCGTCATCTGCCATGGCGGCTGGCTGCTCATCTCCGCCGGCCTGGTCAAGGGCCGCAGGATGACGAGCTGGCCGTCTCTGGCCGACGACCTGAAGAACGCCGGCGCCCACTGGGTGGACGAGGAAGTGGTGGTGGACGGGCGCTGGGTCAGCAGCCGCAGGCCCGGCGACCTGCCGGCATTCAACCGTGAAATGCTGCGCGTATTCGCGCTGGCCCGGCGCTGAAGCCGCGCCGCCGGCTGCCGCATCAACGCAAAGGAGGTACCCGCCATGCCCGCGTTCCATCGCATGCACGTCCCGCCCAAGCCCGAGCCGATCCCGCCGGGGTCGCCGCCCGGAGACTTGCCGGTCGACCCCGATACCGACGAGCCCGACGTGGACCTGCCTCCGAGCGAGGCGCCGGACAAGCAGAAGACCGCCCCCGCGCCGCATTGAAGGGTCGCCGCCAGGGGGCGCGCCGCCGCAGGGCGCGCCGCCACAGGGCGCGCCGCCATTTCCACCAAGAAGAAAAGGAGTCGCCATGTCGACCATACTGCTGATTATTCTCATCCTGCTGCTCATCGGGGCGGTGCCGGCCTGGCCGTACAGCCGCAACTGGGGGTATTACCCGAGCGGGCTGCTGGGCATCGTGGTCATCGTGCTGATCGTGCTGCTGCTCATGGGACGGCTATAGCGCCTTTTCGCGCGTCCTCCGCCGCGCGGCGCGCCGCCTGGCGGAGGGCGTGGGGCCGGCGTAACATCGCGGGGTTTCCGACTCCCCCGGGCACGCCGTGCCGCGTTGTATGCGCATTCCCCTGCTGATCCTCATCGAGAGCGTCAAAGACTACCTGCCGCGCTTCGAACAATCCGGTTTCGCCCCCGTCTGGGCGCCCACGGCCGAGGCGCGCGCCCGGACCATCGCCGAGCGCGGGCAGGACATCCGCATCGTGCTCACGCGGGGCGCCACGGGCCTGCGCGGCGACGAAATGCAGGCCATGCCCCGCCTCGAAATCGTGTGTTCGCTGGGCGTGGGCTATGAAAACATCGACCTGGACGCGGCCCGCCGGCGCGGGATCGTCGTCACGCACGGGCCCGGCACCAATGCGGTGTCCGTGGCCGATCACGCCATGGCCCTGCTATTGGGCGCGGCGCGCGCCTGCCGCAGGCGGACGCCGCCGTGCGGCGGGGCGGGCTGGAGGCGGCTTCATGGGGCCGCAGGTCGCGGGCAAGCGCCTGGGGGCTGATCGGGCTGGGGCACATCGGCCGGGAAATCGCCCGGCGCGGGGCGCTGGGTTTCGGCATGCGGGTGGGCTATTGCACGCGCCGTCCCCGGCCGGAAAGCGGCTATGCGCATTACGCGGACGTGCGCGCGCTGGCCCGAGACTCGGATTTCCTGGTGGTG
>NZ_LHSJ01000139.1:0-10535 GCF_001270295.1 Achromobacter sp. DMS1
ACGGCCGGGTCGCCCGCCGGCTTGCGGTCCACGCAGGCTTGTGCCAGCCAGGCGAATGCCATGGCCTCGACCTGCTGGGCGGGCACGCCCAGGGCGTCCGTGGGATGCACGGGCCGCTGCAGGCAGTACGCCAGTTCGCGCATCAGGGCAGGGTTGTGCGCCCCGCCGCCACATACGTAGACTTCGCGCACCGGCGCGCCGGCCGCGTCGATGGCGTTGGCCACCGTGCGGGCCGTCAGGCGCAGCAGCGTGGCTTGCACGTCCTGGGGCGCGGGCGAGGGGCCGTCGAAGCTCGCGAGCCGCTCGTCCAGCCACTGCATGTTGAAAAGGTCGCGCCCCGTGGACTTGGGCGCGGGCAGGGCGAACCAGGGTTCGCTGGAAATGAAGTGCTCGAGCAGGGGCGCCAGCGCCATGCCGGAGGCCGCCCAGCGGCCGTCCTTGTCATAGGCCTGGCCCAGATGGCGCTGGCACCAGGCGTCCAGGAAGATATTGGCCGGCCCGGTGTCGAAGCCGCGGGCGGGCCGGCCTGGCTCGAGGAGCGTCACGTTGGCGATGCCGCCCAGGTTGAGCACGGCGCGGCCTTGCGCGGCGCCGAACACGGCGGCATGGAAGGGCGGCACCAGCGGCGCGCCCTGGCCGCCCGCGGCCACGTCGCGGCTGCGGAAATCCGCCACCACGTCGATGCCCGTGAGTTCGGCCAGCAGCGCCGGTGCGTTGAGCTGCAGGGTGTAGCCGCTGTCGGGCCGGTGCCGCACCGTCTGCCCGTGCGCGCCGATGGCCTCGACGTCCGCGGCGGGTACGCCCGCCGTTTCCAGCAGCATCGCCGCCACCCGCGCATACAGCCGCGCCAGCGCGTTGGACGCCAGGGCGGCGCGCGCCAGTTCGTCCGCGCCGGGCTCGTTCAGCGCCAGCAATTCATGCCGCAGCGCCTCGGGCATGGGCAGGCTGGCGTGCGCCAGCGCCCGGGGCGGGGCGCCATCGGCCAGCGCCGCCAGCACGCCGTCCACGCCGTCCACGCTGGTGCCCGACATCAGGCCGATAAAAAGCCTGCCGCCGCGGGAAGCGGGGGCAGGCTGGCTGGCGGCGGGCTTGCCGTTCATGTTGCCGGGCCTCAGCGGCTGGCGACGTTGGTCAGCGCCTCGGGCAGGGTCTGCTGGAATTCCGTGAGCAACTGGATCTGCTGCTTGTACGGCGCGACCGCCTGGGCAAAGGCGCGCTGCTCGGCCGGCTCCAGGGCGCGGGCCACGGGGAGGTCGACCGACAGCGGATCGACCGGCTGGTTGTCCACGCGGAACTCATAATGCAGGTGCGGGCCGGTGGCCCAGCCGGTGGAGCCCACGTAACCGATGAGCTGGCCTTGCGCGATCTTGTCGCCCTTGCGCAGGCCCGCGGCGATGCGGCTCTGGTGCGCGTACACCGTCGAGTATTTGCCGTAGTGCTTGAGGATCACCACATTGCCGTAGCCGTTCTGCCAGCCGGCGAATTCGACCGTGCCGTCGGCGGTGGCGTGGATGGGCGTGCCCGCCGGCGCGGCGTAGTCCACGCCCTTGTGCCCCGTCCAGGTCTTGTGGATGGGGTGCATGCGCATGCCGAAGGTGGAGCTGATGCGGCTGAACTTCAGGGCGGTGCGCAGGAAGGCGCCGCGCAGGCTGGTGCCGTCGAAGTCGTAATAGGAGCCGTTCTTGCCGTCGGCGCTGAACCAGACCGCGTTGTAGGTCTTGCCGTTGTTGATGAACTCGAGCGCCAGCACGCGCCCGGCGCCGGCGTAGCGGCCATCGTGCGAGCGCACTTCGTAGACCACGCGGAACTGGTCGCCCTGGCGCAAGTCGCGCAGGAAGTCGATCTTGGCGCTGAGGATGTCGGCCATCTGCATGGTGACCGAATCGGGGATGCCGGCCGCGTCGGTGGCGCCGAAGAGCGAGGAGCGGATGGTGCCCACGGCCACGCGCGTCTGGCGGTCGGTGTCTTCGGTGATCTCGCGGGCCTTGTAGCCGTCGCCGGCCGGCTCGACCTGCAGCATGCGGGTCACGACCTGGCCGTCGGACTCGTTGCCCGGCGTGTGGATGTAGCGCAGCCAGACCAGGTTGCCGTCGGCGTCGGTGGCGGCCTGCACGGCGCGGCCGGGATACAGCTTATAGATGCTGCGGGCGCTGGCGTCGTGCGTCAGGAAGCCCTGCAGCTGGGGCGAATCGAGCTCGAGGCGCTGGAGCACCGCCGACAGGGTGTCGCCGGGACGGATGCGGGTTTCGCTGATGTAGGGCGCGGCGCTGGGCGCGCTGACCTCGACCTGTTCGGCCGAGAGGGGCAGCGGGCTGCGGATGAGGCGGGACGGGGGAATCTCGCTGCGGTCGGGCTGCTGGACCATGCCCAGCGCGGCGGCGCCGGCGAACAGGCCCAGGGCGGTGACGATCAGCGTGCGGCTGAAGAGGCCCGAGCGGTGCGGCTTGGGTTCGACAGGCGCAAATACGGCAGCAACTCTACGCTTGATGCTACTGGCCAGGTCTTGGAGGCCACGATTCATCGTGTAGATACTCTCTCAGGTGGCTTGAAGTCGCAGGGTGCGTAATGCGGACGGCCCCGCAGCCGCGAATGGCGTCGGGCAGGGCGGCGCGGAGCGCATCTTGTGAACAACGGGTGATAGAGCGGCACGCAACTGCGCATATCGCCAGTTGCGTATGATTAGGGCGGTATCCTAGCCGATTCGGCTAGAATTTTCGACTGTTTTCCTTACTTTTTACACCTTTTTGCCGGCCGAAGCCGCCCTGGTGCCCCTGACATGTCCTCTTCCGAAGCCCCCATCACCCCCGAAGTCGAAGCCGATCTGCGTATAGTCAAGCGCGGCTGCGACGAGCTGCTGGTCGAATCCGAGTTCGCCCGCAAGCTCGCCCGCAGCCGCGCCACCGGCACGCCGCTGCGGATCAAGCTGGGGCTCGACCCCACCGCGCCCGACATCCACCTGGGCCACACCGTGGTGCTGAACAAGATGCGCCAGCTCCAGGACCTGGGCCACACGGTCATCTTCCTCATCGGCGACTTCACTTCCACCATCGGCGACCCGAGCGGCCGCAACAGCACGCGCCCGCCGCTGACCCGCGAGCAGATCGAGGCCAACGCGCAGACCTACTACGCGCAGGCCAGCCTGGTGCTGGATCCGTCGCGCACCGAAATCCGCTACAACTCCGAATGGTGCGACCCGCTGGGCGCGCGCGGCATGATTCAGCTCGCTTCCCGCTATACGGTGGCCCGCATGATGGAGCGCGAGGACTTCACCAAGCGTTTCAAGAGCGGGGTGCCCATCTCGGTGCACGAATTCCTGTACCCGCTGATGCAGGGTTACGACTCGGTGGCGTTGAAGGCCGATCTGGAGCTGGGGGGCACGGATCAGAAGTTCAACCTGCTGGTCGGGCGCGAACTGCAGAAAGAGTACGGCCAGGAGCCCCAGTGCATCCTGACGATGCCGCTGCTGGTCGGCACCGACGGCGTCGAGAAGATGTCCAAGTCCAAGGGCAACTACATCGGCATTTCGGAGTCGCCCGACTCGATGTTCGGCAAGCTGATGTCGATCTCCGACACGCTGATGTGGCGCTACTTCGAGCTGCTTTCCTTCCGTTCGCTGGAAGAGATCGCTGCCCTGCGTCAGGAGGTCGAGGGCGGGCGCAACCCGCGCGACGCCAAGGTCATGCTGGCGCAGGAGATCATCACGCGCTTTCACAGCGCCCGCGAGGCCGGGCAGGCGCTGGCCAGCTTCGAGGCGCGGTTCCGCGACGGCGCCATTCCGGACGACATTCCCGAGGTGAACGTGGCCGGCGCGCCGCTGGGCATCCTGAAGCTGCTGCGCGAGGCTGGGCTGGTCGCTTCCGGCTCGGAAGCGCAGCGCAACGTCGAGCAGGGCGGCGTCCGGGTGGATGGCAACCGTGTGGAGGACAAGGCCCTGCAATTGGGGGTCGGAACCTACGTCGTCCAGGTGGGCAAGCGCAAATTCGCCCGTGTTAACGTGACCCAATGACGGCGGAGTTTTGATACGCTGGGGGTACGGGCAGGGGCCGCACGGCCTTTGCGGCACACTTAGGAGCACGGCATGAAACTTTCGAGTCTGTCCTTTTCCGATAACGAGTCGATTCCCGAGCGCTATGCCTTCGGCAAGATCGACGAGCAATCGCACGTCGCGCTGGCCGACAACTTCAATCCGCAGTTTTCGTGGAATGACGTGCCCGCGGGCACGCAGTCGTTCGCCCTGATCTGCCACGACCCCGATGTGCCCTCCCGCCCCGACGACGTCAACCAGGAAGGCCGCGAAGTGCCGGCCGACCTGCCGCGCGTCGATTTCTTCCACTGGGTGCTGGTCGACCTGGCTCCCGACGTGCGCGAAATCGAGGAAGGCACCTTCTCCAACGGCATCACGCCGCGCGGCAAGGGCGGTCCGCTGGCGCCCATGGATGCGCGCCAGGGCATCAACTCGTACTCCGACTGGTTCGCCAACGACCACGACATGAGCGGCGAGTACTTCGGCTACGATGGCCCGTGCCCGCCCTGGAACGACGCCAAGGTGCACCGGTACATCTTCACGCTCTATGCGCTGGACGTGCCCACGCTGAAGCTGCAGGGCGCCTTCACGGGCGAAGACGCGCTGCGGGCCATCCAGGGGCACGTGCTGGCGCAGGCGTCGGTCACCGGCACCTACACCCTCAACCCCAGGCTCGCGCCCACCCAGATCGGCGCCACCTCCAGTTCGTGACGCCCGCCACAGGCGGCGATCCGCAAGAACCAGGGCCGCGCGAGCGGCCCTTTTCGCGCCCGCGCCCCGTCGGACGGCGGGCCGGGGCGGCGGGGGGCTTAGCATGAAAGTTTCTCAAGACGGCTTGAGCGCGGTTTCCGACCGCGCGGCAATGCGCGCCGTTTTCGCGCCGGGGCGGGGCTTTTTGCGGCGGTTCGCGGCATTTGAGGGGCAAGTCCCCGCCTGCGACGCGGTAAACTAAGCGCCATTGCCCGGGTTTACCCGGTACGGCTTCCCCCTCTCTTACCGCTTCAGGAACCTCCCGTCATGTTTGACCGCAACCTTACCTTGTCCAAGGCCGATCCCGACGTCTGGGCCGCCGTCCAGAAAGAAGAGCTTCGCCAGGAGCAGCACATCGAGCTGATCGCCTCGGAGAACTACGCCAGCCCGGCCGTCATGGAAGCCCAGGGCACGCAGCTCACCAACAAGTACGCCGAAGGCTACCCGGGCAAGCGTTACTATGGCGGATGCGAATACGTGGACGTGGTCGAGCAGCTCGCCATCGACCGCCTGAAGCAGATCTTCGGCGCCGAGGCGGCCAACGTGCAGCCCAACTCGGGTTCGCAGGCCAACCAGGGCGTTTACATGGCCGTGCTCAAGCCCGGCGACACCGTGCTGGGCATGAGCCTGGCCGAGGGCGGCCACCTCACGCACGGCGCCTCGGTCAACGCCTCGGGCAAGCTGTACAACTTCCTGTCCTACGGCCTGGACGAGAACGAGGTCCTGAACTACGCGCAGGTCGAGCAGCTCGCCCGCGAACACAAGCCCAAGCTCATCGTGGCGGGCGCCTCGGCCTACGCGCTGCACATCGACTTCGAGCGCATGGCCCGCATCGCCCACGACAACGGCGCGCTCCTCATGGTGGACATCGCCCACTACGCGGGCCTGGTGGCCGGCGGCGCCTATCCCAATCCGGTGCCCCACGCCGACTTCGTCACGTCCACCACGCACAAGTCGCTGCGCGGCCCGCGCGGCGGCGTCATCATGATGAAGGCCGAGTACGAGAAGATCGTCAACTCGGCCATCTTCCCCGGCATCCAGGGCGGCCCGCTCATGCACGTCATCGCGGCCAAGGCCGTGGCCTTCAAGGAAGCGCTGGCGCCCGAGTTCAAGGAATACGCCCAGCAGGTCGTCAAGAACGCCAAGGTGCTGGCCGACACGCTGGTCAAGCGCGGCCTGCGCATCGTGTCGGGCCGCACGGAAAGCCACGTCATGCTGGTGGACCTGCGTTCCAAGGGCATCACTGGCAAGGAAGCCGAAGCCGTGCTGGGCCAGGCCCACATCACGGTGAACAAGAACGCCATTCCGAACGACCCGGAAAAGCCCTTCGTCACCAGCGGCATCCGCCTGGGCACGCCGGCCATGACCACGCGCGGCTTCAAGGAAGCCGAAGCCGAGCTTACCGCCAACCTGATCGCCGACGTGCTGGACAACCCGCGCGACGAAGCCAACATCGCCGCCGTGCGCGCGCGCGTCAACGAGCTGACCTCGCGCCTGCCTGTCTACGGCAGGAAGTAAGTTGCTGCGGGGCGGCGGCCTGCCGCCCGCGCGCTGGGGAAAACGGCTCTGCGTGAGCCGTTTTTTCATGGCCGCCGGCCCGCTTCCGAGGCCCCGGCGGGGCCGGAATGCCGCGATCCTGGCCGCGAGCCCGGGCGCATCGTTACAATATGCCGAATTATTGCCACGCGCTTCAGAGGGGGCCTCACATGCGCTGTCCATTTTGCGGCAATTCCGAAACCCAGGTCGTGGACAGCCGCGTATCGGAAGAGGGCGACGCCATCCGCCGCCGCCGCCGCTGCCTGTCCTGTGACAAACGCTTCACCACCTACGAGCGGGTGGAGCTCGCCATGCCGTCCGTCGTGAAGCGCAACGGCAGCCGCAGCGAGTACGATCCGGCCAAGCTGCGGGCCAGCCTCAGCCTGGCGCTGCGCAAGCGTCCGGTCAGCACCGAAGACGTGGACGCCGCCGTGGCCCGCATCGAAGAGCAGCTCCTGGCCAGCGGCCTGCGCGAAGTGCCCACCCAGCACATCGGCGAGCTCGTCATGAACGAGCTGCGCAAGCTCGACAAAGTGGCCTACGTGCGCTTCGCTTCCGTCTACAAGAGCTTCGAGGACATCGGGGAATTCGTGGAGGCCATCCGCGAAATGCAGGGGCCGCTGCTGCCGGGCAAGCTGCGCAAAGACCCGGGCCAATAGGCGCCGGGCAGTCGCCGCCGGCGTCAGCCCGCCTCGCCGCGCGCCATGCTGGGCGGCTGGGACTCGTATTTGCGCCATACCCGGCGCAGGTGCTGGGCCGAGCCGAATCCCGATTTTTCCGCCACGCGCTCGAGGTCCAGCCGCGTTTCTCGCAGCAGGTCGCGCGCCAGCGCGACGCGTATGCCATACAGATAATCCATGGGCGTGCAGCCCGCGTGCTCGCGGAAGAGCCGCGCCAGATGCCGCGGGCTGGTGTGCGCCTGCTCCGCCAGGGCCTGGGCCGACCATGGTGCGGCCGGGTCGCGCAGCACGGCGTCCTGCACGCGGTGCACGCCCGGGTGCAGATGGCTGCGGTGCGCGAGCCAGGGCGAGAGCGCCGTATCGGTGCCCGCGCGCCGGTGGTAGACCACCATCTCGCGCGCCACCTCGGCGGCGACGCGCGCGCCGCAGTGTCGGGCCACCACGTGCAGCGCCAGGTCGATGCCGGCCGTGACGCCGGCGCTGGTGAGCAGGTTGCCGTCTTCCACGAAAATGCGGTTGTCGTGCACGCGCGCGTCCGGATCGATTTCCGCCAGTTGCGCCAGGCAGCTGTGGTGCGTGGTGCATTCGCGTCCGCGCGTCAGTCCGGCCGCGGCGGCGAAAAGCGCGCCCGCGCACACCGTCATCAGCGTAAAGCCGTCGGCGGGGTGCCGCCGCGCCAGCCACTGCACGATGCGGCGGGAATCGGGATCGTCCAGCGGCACGCGCGGGCCCACCACGCCCGAGACGATCACCAATGCGTGCGGCGGCAGCGAGTCCGGCAGAGGGCGCAGGCGCCCCAGGCTCAGCCCGGCCAGGCCGGTTTCCACTTCGCGGCCGGGCCCGCAGAAAGACAGCTCGAAACTGCCGGGGCAGAGCTTTTCGGCCACGCGGAACGCCTCCGCGGGCCCGGCCAGGTCCAGCAGCACGATGCCGCGCGTCACGACGAAATGAACGGCCGCCATGCCGCGCTCTCCCGGGTTCAGGCGGCCAGCGCGTCCGCGGCCCGGGCGATGCGGGCGAAGCGGCCGGCCAGCACCAGCTCCGTGCGGTCGCGGATTTCCGCCGGCGTGTAGCGTTGGCCCGAGGGGCTTTCCATGGCGAAGGTCAGCGTCGCGTCGGTCGGGAACACCACCTTGAAGCCCGCGTCGCTCGCATGGCGGGCGGTGGTTTCGCAGCATTGCTCGGTGCGGATGCCGCTCACGATGATGCCCTCGATGCCGTGATCGCGCAGCCAATCGTGCAGCGTGGCGCCGTCGGCCGTCTTGGCGTAGAGCGAGGAATGCACCGTCTTGTGGAACACCGCGTCCGGCTCGATACGCAGCTGCTCGAGCGTGCGCACGTGGCCCGATGCCCGGGAGAAGGGGTTGGCCGGGTCGTCCGAGACGCTGGTATGGAACACCTGCAGCACGGGCATGCCGCGGCCGCGGGCGTCGTCGATCAGCGACTGCAGCCGGGCCACGAATCCGGGGTATTCCGTTTCGTCCCAAAACGGACGGTGACGGAACGATTCCTGGGCGTCGATGACGATAAGGGCTTGTTTCATTTTGGCGGGCTCCTGTCAAGGAATTCTAGGGACGTCGGGCACATTGTGCTAGCCCGGCGGCCCAAGGACGAGGCCGGCCGCAGACCAGCATCGGCCTAAAACGGACATGACGGCCCGGCCGCCGCCCGCCCCGCATACAATGCCAGCGTGATGACCCGAGCCCGCCCCGACGATCTCTCCTGGATGCGCCGCGCCCTGGCGCTGGCCCAATCCGTGCTCTACACCACCACGCCCAACCCGCGCGTGGGATGCGTCATCGTGCGCGACGGCCGCGTCATCGGCGAAGGGGCGACCCAGCCGCCCGGCGGTCCCCATGCCGAGATCTGCGCCCTGCGCGACGCCGAGGCGCGCGGCGAGCCGGTGCAGGGCGCCACGCTGTATGTCACGCTGGAGCCCTGCAGCCACCATGGGCGCACCCCGCCATGCGTGGATGCGGTGCTGGCCGCCCGGCCCGCCCGCGTGGTGGTCGCCATGGGCGACCCCAACCCGCTGGTCAACGGCCGCGGGCTCGCCCGGCTGCGCGAGGCGGGCATCGACGTGGTCACCGGAGTCTGCCTGGACGAAGCCCTGGCGCTCAACCCCGGTTTCGTTTCCCGCATGAGCCGGGGCCTGCCCTGGGTCTGGCTCAAGATGGCGGCCTCGCTGGATGGCCGCAGCGCGCTGCACAACGGCATGTCGCAATGGATTACCGGCCCCGAGGCGCGCGCCGACGGCCACCACTGGCGCGCGCGCGCCTGCGTGGTGCTGACCGGCATGGGCACCATACTCAAGGACGATCCCCGGCTCAACGTGCGGGCGGTCCAGACGCCGCGGCAGCCGCGCAAGGCGGTGGTGGATGGCCGTTTCGAGATTCCCGAGGATGCGCGTCTGTTCGACGGCGCCGAAGTCATCGTCTTCACCGCCCGCGAAGACGCGGCCAAGGCCACCCGCCTGGCCGCGAAGAATGCGCGCGTGGTGCCGTTGCCCGGGCCCGTGCCGGGGCGCGTGGACCTGCCGGCGGCCATGCGCTGGCTGGCCGCGCATGACTGCAACGAGGTGCACGTGGAGGCGGGCGCGGGCCTGAGCGGCGCGCTGGTGTCGGCGGGCTGCGTGGACGAGCTGCTGCTCTATCTCGCGCCCGTGCTGCTGGGCGATGCGGCCGGCATGGTGAAGCTGCCCGTGCTGGAGCACCTGGATGCCGCCCGCCGCTACCGCTATATAGATACGGCGGCGCTGGGCGAGGACGTGCGCCTGCGCGCGCGGGTCGAGGGCAACTGGCAGGACCTGCGCGAGCGCGTCGCCCTGCCTGCCCTGCCGTAGCGGCGGATCAGGCCCGGCCGCGCGCAGCGCGTGGTCGGCGGCGATTTCCCGGTAATGGAAGCGGGTGTCGGGCCGCGCTTCGCTGGCGGCCGCCTGGGCCGCATACAGCCGGATCGCCTGCTTGAGGCCGGCCGCCGGAATCGTGTCGCCGCAAGCGGCGCCGGCCGTCAGCGCCTCGCAGGCGCAGGGTTCTCCGCCCGCGGCCAGATGCGGGCGGGCTTCGCGGCCCAGGCTTGCCGCCGAAAGATTCGCGGCGTCGTTGGCGCCGCGCGCGGCCAGTTCGCGCACCAACTGATAGCGCGCCGCCGCCGCTGTGCGCCGGGCCTCGTCTTTGGTCGGCTGAGAATCGTCCCCGATTACTGCGAGCATGCAGGCGGCCCATGCGGCGCGAGGTGCGGCCGCCCCGGCGGGCAGTGCCAGCACCGCCTCGAACCTTTCGACGGCGGACCGCAGGCGTCCGGGCTGCCCGGCCCGGTGCGCCGCGCGGTAGTCCACCGCGGCGGCGGCATACCGGCGCACCGCCTCGTCCAGGCCCGCGCCGGCGGCATACGCCTGGTCGCCATTCGCGCGCTTGCGCATGGCGCGCAGGCGATCGCGGGCCTCCTGGTCCAGCGCGGCGTCGAGGTCTTCGGGAATGGCCTCGGGCTGGCACGCCTGGGCCGCGGCTTCGGCCCGCGCGGGGCCGCGGGGCGGCGGCGGAACC
>NZ_LHSJ01000014.1:0-30701 GCF_001270295.1 Achromobacter sp. DMS1
CAAGGCGGGCAGACCTTGGTGCAGCGCCGAGCACGCCCGGCTGGGCGCCCCCAGGCGCTGAGCGCGGGGCCGCTTTCGGAAGTGGCCCGCCCCGCACGGCATAATGCCGGATGGATCAACATGCTGGAGTCTCATCCCATGGCATTGCTCCTCGACCGGCACGGCTGGCTCGCGCCCTCCCCGGGCGTGGCCCGGCTGCCCTCTCCCAATCACGACGCGCGCCCCGCCGGGACGCAGGTGTCGCTGCTCGTGCTGCACAACATCAGCCTGCCCCCGGGCCGCTTCGGCGGACCGGAAGTGGCCGGACTGTTCCTGAACACGCTGGACTACGGATCGCATCCCTGGCTGGAACGCCTGCGGGGGCTGCGCGTCTCGGCGCATTTCTTCATCCGCCGCGACGGCGGCCTGGCGCAGTTCGTGTCCACCGACGCGCGCGCCTGGCACGCGGGGGGTGTCGCGCCACGCCGGCCGTGAACGCTGCAATGATTTCTCGCTGGGCATCGAGCTGGAAGGCACCGACACCCTGCCCTACACCGATGCCCAGTACGCGGCGCTGCGCCGGCTTGTGCCGGTGCTGCGCGCGCGCTATCCGCTGTCGGCCGCGCGCGGGCACGAGCACATCGCGCCCGGGCGCAAGACCGACCCGGGGCCCGCCTTCGACTGGAAACGCTTCGGGCGCGACTGCGGATTCCTGCGGCGCCAGCTGCCGCCGGTCTGAACAAGGAGAACGGGTTATGTTGAAGATCTGGGGACGGCTGAGTTCCGTCAACGTACAGAAGGTGATGCTGGCCGTGCGCGAGCTGGCCCTGCCTCACACGCTCATTCCCGCCGGCGGCCCCTACGGCGTGGTGGACACGCCCGCCTTCGCCACCCTCAACCCCAATCGCATGGTGCCTGTCATCGACGACGGCGGCTTCGTCCTGTGGGAATCCAACGCCATCGTGCGCTACCTGGCCTCCCGGTACGGCGAGGGTTCGCTGTGGCCGGAAGACGCCTGTCTGCGCGCCGACGCCGACCGCTGGATGGACTGGCAGGCCACGACCTGGCAGCCCGCCATGCTGCCGGCCTTCCTGGGGCTGGTGCGCACGCCCGAAGACCGGCGCGACGCGGCCGCTGTCCAGGCATCCATGCGGCGGGCCAACGCCTGCGCCCTCATCCTGGACCAGGCGCTGCGCGACCGCGAGTTCATCGTGGGCCGCCACCTCACCATGGGCGACGTGGCCCTGGCCGCCGCGGCGCACCGCTGGTTGGCCCTGCCCGCCGAGCGCCCGGAAACGCCGGCGCTGTCGGCCTGGTACCGCCGCATCATGATGCGGCCCGCCACGCAGGGCGTGCTGACGCTGCCGCTGCAGTAGGCGCACGGCCCTGGCGCCGGCGTTCCACGGCTCAGCGCTCCCGTGAAATCCCGGGCGGGGCATCGCCGAGTCTGGCATCGTCTCGCGGCAGCAGCGCGTCGAGAGCGACGGCTTCGGTCATCGCAAGCCTGCCTTCACCGCCGGGATGCGGATGGCCGCCGGAATCGTACGTAGCGCGCGGCCTGCGACGGCATCCCGGCCGCCGTGCGGCGGCACAGCCCCGAAGCCCGCATCGACGGCGTGCCGGTCGCTCCATGGCGGGCCCTGGCGTGGAGTCCATTGCAGACGTACATAACGACCTAACGACCCGGTGTCCGGCCCGGTAGTCATGTCCGGCCTGGGCGCGTTCGGGGCAGGGCTCGGCAACGAGCGCTTCCACCTGGCCCCTTCGGCCGCGCGAAAGCCCTGTCCATGATCCGGGAGATCAAGGGCCACGCCGCCATGCGGCGTCGATGCGCTGGTGGCGCTGTCGCGCCTGGCGCACTCGCGGCGCAGGGAATTCGGGGCCATCGAAATCAACCCGCTATGCTCGTGCCGCCTGCCGGCCCAGCTCAGCCGAAATCCGCATCCCGGCGTCCTGCAGCAGCGGCGCCATGTCGCGCAAGCGCCCTCGGCAGGATGATGTGTTTCCATCCACGCGCCCACACGGGGCGCGACTAGCGCGCAGCTCGTCGAAGGTGAGGGGTGATTTGTTTCAATCCACGCGCCCACACGGGGCGCGACTCCAGATAAGCGATGCGATGCGGTGGGCGACGCAGTTTCAATCCACGCGCCCACACGGGGCGCGACACATATCCGTTGCGCCCTTGCCCTTCAGGTCGTAGTTTCAATCCACGCGCCCACACGGGGCGCGACTCGACCTACTGGCCGAGCGTGACGCGCTCGCATCCGTTTCAATCCACGCGCCCACACGGGGCGCGACTGGGGGTGTCGTACACGGCGGTGGCGGGCACGTCGTTTCAATCCACGCGCCCACACGGGGCGCGACCAAACTGCCAGTACTGGCCAGTGGTGGAATCTCGTTTCAATCCACGCGCCCACACGGGGCGCGACTCTGCGCGACTATGGCGTCGATGGCCAACTTGGACTGGTTTCAATCCACGCGCCCACACGGGGCGCGACGTTGGTGTCGATCAGGCGTAGGCCGCAGGCGTGGGCGTTTCAATCCACGCGCCCACACGGGGCGCGACTCGCGTCCATGGTGGAGGTGTTCCGCGCCGTCCGAGTTTCAATCCACGCGCCCACACGGGGCGCGACTTGCACGTGCCCCCATCGTGGCCGAGGCTCGCGAAGTTTCAATCCACGCGCCCACACGGGGCGCGACAGTACACGCCCGGCGTTCCCGGCGCGAAGCTCGCGTTTCAATCCACGCGCCCACACGGGGCGCGACCCCTCGCCATCGATACGCACGCGCGGGGATGCTCTGGTTTCAATCCACGCGCCCACACGGGGCGCGACCGGGTCTTCACAATTCCTTCACGCAGCAAGAAAAAAAGCGCGGCCTCCGCGAACCGCAGGCCAAAGTGGTCCATGCGCCGCCAAGCCGCCGCCACAAGACAAAATCCTCAGCAAAAACAAAGACATGAAAAGTCGCGAACCCTCACGGGGGCACGCACGAACACTTAGGGTTCGCGGTCGCCTAGAATACCAGCGGCGCATCCAGGTCCAACACGGGTTTGGCGCCGACGTGCTCGACCTTGCTGCGCCATTGCCGACCCAGGTAGTAGAACCGCAGGCTGTCCCGGACCGGATCGATCGTTTCCATCAGCCTGGCCTTCAAGATGGTCCATTGGGCGGAATCCACCTCGATCTCGAATACGGAAAATTGCACGCGCTGACCGTAGTCCAGGCAGGCCCTGGCAAGCCGGCGCAATCTGCGTGCGCCGCCCGGGTCCGTGGTGCTGACGTCGTAACTGACCAGTACCATCATCGACGGACCTCACTTCCACAGGAATGGCGGATAGGCATCGAGGTCGCCTCGCAGATGACGCGCCAGCAATTGCGCCTGGATGAACGGAAAGAGGCCGATTGCCGCTTTTTCGTCGATGAACGCATGACGCAGCTCCTCGCGCTTGCGCTCCTGGTAGGCCACCAGCACCGCCTTGCGCGCGGCCTCGCTCAACAATACGGCGCCGTTGTCCATGTACTGAAAGTCTTGCTCGCCCACCTGCTTGCGGTTGATCAGCGAAAGCGCCAGGCGATCCGCCAGCAGCGGCCGGAATTCCTCCAACAGGTCCAGCGCCAGGCTGGGCCGTCCTGGCCTGTCCCGGTGCAGAAAGCCCACCGCCGGGTCCAGGCCCACGCTTTCCAACGCCGACCGGCAGTCATGCGTGACCAGCGTATAGAGAAACGACAGCAAGGCATTGACGGCGTCGCACGGCGGCCGCCGGCTGCGTCCCGAAAAGCGCATGGCCGGACTGTCCACACGGATCAGCGCATCGAAAACGCCAAAGTACGCTTGCGCGGCCTCGCCCTCGTAGCCACGCAGCAGGTCCACGCCAGAGTCTTCATCGTGCAGCTTCTTGGCGATCATCTCCAGGCGCTTGTGCGCGTGCGCCAGCGCCGCCTGCCGATCGGTCGGCAAACCGTCGCCGTGATCCCGCAAGGCGCGACCCAGCACCACGCGCTGGTTGTGCAGCTTGCCCAGCAGCAGGTTGCGCACGATGGCGGCACAGCGCCCGGGATTGTCGCTGGCCCGATACTGCTGGCGGCGCAACAATACGTTGCCGGACACCGGCCCTTCGACGCGCGCCAGGAACCGGCCGTTCGGCGTGAGGAAGCTGGTGCATATGCCCTGCTCCGCGCAATAGCCCAGCAAAGGCGGAGACACCAGTACCCGCCCGAAACAGACCAGGCTCTCCAGCATGTGCACCGGCAACCGGACGCGCTCCTGCTGTTCGACCTCCATGACAATGTTGGCGCCATCTTTGTGCAACCAAGCGCCATCGGTGGTGACGTACAAGGTATTCAACTGTCTGCGCATGACTCGCCTTCCATATCCTTGGACCACTGCTCCGCCAGCCAGACATTGACCCCTTTGTCACGCCCCAGCAGCCGGGGCTGGCAAAGGTCCAGCAGCGAGCAGGCATCGCATAAGCGAGGACGGTACCGGGCCGTGGGCGTATGACCCGCCACGAGCATCGCGCGCACGGCGGCGATGGTTTCCAGGGTAAGCTGGCGCAGTCCGTCGTCGAAAAGCACTTCGACGCGCCGGCGCGTTGCGCCGTAGTAGAGCGCCCCGGCGTCGATACGCTGCCCCAGCATGGATTCCAGGCACAGAGCCTGCGCGCACAACTGCACTTCGTCGGCCCGGTTCGCCTTGGGGCGCCCGCGCTTGTATTCGACGGGGAAGGCGCGCTCGCCGTCCGGGGCCTGGTGGAATTCCACCACGTCGGCAATGCCGCTGACCCCCAGGCGATTTTCGGCCAGCGGCATCGCCGTGACGACACGCACGCCCTTGCGGCGCTCGATCTTGGGCCGGTCAGCCTTTTCGTGCAGCAGGCGGCCTTCGGCGGTATGCCGGCTTTCCGCCCAAAGCTGCTCGACATGGATCAGCGCGCATTGCCGCGGGCAATACAGGTAATGCTGCAATGCCGAGAGGGCAATGACGTCGTCTTCGTCCATGGCATTCCCCGCGAGGCGCGCGAGGTCACATCAGCTCGCGCACGGTCACGCCGGCCGGCACGGCCGCGGTGTCGACGCGGACCCGGTAGTCTTCGTATCGGCGGGGCGAGGCGGCATCCGCGCCCGGGGCCCGCTCCACCTTGACGGCATCGAACAGCACGTGGGCCGGCGCGTTCCCCATCGCGCTCTCATGCTCGAACACGATGAGCTTGCGCGCCGCCATTTCGCCGCGCGCCGCGGAGCGGTCATGCTCGAACATATTGGCGAGCGCGCGCCAGAGCAGCTCCAGATCCTCGTTGGAGAATCCCGTGCGCTCGGCGAGCCTGGCGGAAATATAGCCATGGGCACGGTACAGGCCATAGGGAATGATGTGCTTGCGGCCCATGGTGCGGTTGTCTCCGCTCTGCGCTTCGGCCTCTTTCTCGGTGGTGACCGCCATGCGGGTGATGGAAACTTCCAGCGGCACCACGGGATCGATGGAGGTGGCGAAGGCCATCTGTACCGGCCCGCGCACCTGGCCTGCATTGACGCCGGTCGTCATCACGGCGCCAAAGCTGCGCACGTCGAAGAAGTTGGCGCACATCCAGGCGGTGATCTCGCGGGCCTTGGCCTCCTCCTTGGGCAGCTTCTTGTCCACCGGCTCGATGCCCACGGCCTCATACGCCTTGAGGTGCTGGTTGTTCAGAACGGCCTTTTCCTGCATGTAGATCGCATAGCCCGCAGCGTCCTCCTTGTCCAGCGCCACGAAATTGCGGATCTTGCGCTTGAGGCAGACGTCGGTGACCAGGCCCCGGTTGGTTTCGGGGTCCAGGCGCGGCAGGTTGCCGGCGTCCGGGTCGCCATTGGGGTTGCCATTGGTGATGTCGAACAGGTAGACGAATTCGTAACGGTGGGTGATGGCGGTCATGCTTGAGTTTCCTCGATGTGGTCTTCGGTGGATTCCGTATTGCCGCTGTCGGCGCCATCCTCCTGGCGGAAGCGGCTTTGCTGCTGATGGTAGTAACCGATGGCGAACCGGCCTTGATCCTCGATGCGCAGGCTGCGGGGGAAGTTGTCGGCAAGTCCCCCGACGATCTCTCGAATGTCCATTTCCAGACCAGCTGCGGCGGCCGGCTTGTCCTTGCGCAACCGTGCCAGATGGTTTTGCGCGTTGCGCAGCAGCACAGGGAATACCAATGCCGGCGTCGCCGACGCCGCGCCGTAGTAGCGGTCGCGAATGGTTGCATTGATCTGCTTGCCCAACGCCAGCCGCTGGACGGCCTCCAGCACGGCGAACAAACGTCCGAGCCGATAGCCGGGATGGGTGGATGCCTTGTCGAGACTCACGGGGATCTCCTCTTTGTCGCTATTGATTCCCAGGCGGCGCTCGCGCGCCAGAATACCTTTGCAAATGGCCACGCGCAGCCCCGACACATGGCCGTCGCTGCGCATGCGCATCAGGGCGTTGGCCAACAGGCTGCGCGGATAGGGCCTGCCGGTAAGCACCGCGCGCACGAGTTCACCGACGAGCTGGCTGGCCGCGTCGTCCATGGATGCGCTGTCCTTGTATTGCGGCGCCGTGGCCAGCACGACACGATAGGCCGAGGGGGCGGTCTTCCAGGGTCGGGGGTCGAGATGGAAGTCCGCGGCATGCTCGGCCAGGCGGCGGGCGAACAGCCCCAGGGTGCCGACCTCCCAGAAGCGGATGGCGATGCGCGCGGCATTGGGCGCCAGGCCCAGCACGTACATGCGCGTGTCTTCCTGAAGCCTGGGATCGATATCGGCCAAGGGCCGGCCCTTCTGCACCTTTTCCAGTTCGCTCCGGATGCGTGCGGCCTCCTGCTCGTCCGTGGGGCGGTCGTCAAGCAGGTCGGCCAGCAGCAGCTCGGCCCGCTCGGCCTCTTGCGCATCGGCCGCCTCGGCCCAAAAGACGATGCTGGTATCGCCGATCTGCAGGCGCTGGCGGTTGTGCTCGCCGCGGCGCAGCAGATGATTGAGCACGGCGGTGTAGGCAAACGCCGCCCGTTCGGAAACGGGCGCGTTGTCGCCCTGGCTCTTGCCGTAGGAAGCGAAGGACTCCTGATTGAAGGAGACGATGGAGGCGCCCGAGCTCTGCGCGCCGCTGACACCCTTGATGGCCGGATGCAGGCGCGCCGCGGGCAACGGCTCGCCGGTCACCAGGCAAATCGCCAGCGGCGGCTGGCCCTCCGCCTGGCTGGCCAGCAACTGCGCGCGTAGAGCCTGCGCGGCGGGGCGCTCGTGCAAATAGGTCCGTTCGCCGTCCAGGCGGAACACCAGGTTGGCGTCCAGCATATCCTCGCTGAAGTGCGGAGCGGCGAACCGCGCTGGCGTCCAGGCCTCCAGAAAAGCCAGCAGCGCCTTCAGGCCCGCGTCCTGCGTGCCGGCCAGATGCTCCTGATGCAAGGACTTGAAGGCGGCGTGCTCCTTGTCGGCGCGCTTGCTGGTCGCGCTGATGCCGAGTACGTAGCTGGTCTTGTCCCAAAGAAAGTTGGACTTGATGCCCACCGTGCGTTTTTCGGGCTGGGGCACGTTCATCAGGCGCGGCTGCGGCTTCTTGCCCGTGTTGTCGCGGATGTCGTTGACCTGCACCACGCCGCCATCGGCGGACAGCAGGATTTCGTAGCTGATTTTCTCGGGGCTGTAGCCAAAGGGCGCCAGGCCCTCGGTCCGGCGTTCCAGCAGCCGTTGGTAATAATCGACGAGCGCCTGCAGAATCATGGCCGGCTCTCCACGCCGCGCCAGGGCGGCACCTCGATCACGCCTTGCGCCATGCGGGCGCGGAAAAAGCGCGGCGCCATGCCCTGGGCGAAATCGATGTCATGCAGCATCCAGCCCAGGTCGCGCTCGGCCAACAGGCTTTCGTGCGGCGCGGGCAGACTTTCGCCCTCCTCGATCAGGGCGAAGGCCGCCGGAAACTCGCGCACGCCCAGGCACGGCATGTGAAAGCACTGCCCCTTGCGCGCGCGGCGATTGAAGATGTCCAGATGCTTGCCCACCGAATCGTCCGCGCCAGCCTTGGGCGTAAGCTCGAAATGGGCCTCGATCACATAGGCCACGTCGCGCAGCACCATGGCCGCGCGCTGCTGGCGGTCCTGGTCCACGTAATTCGTCAATCCCGCCGTCGAGCCGGCCTTCATGGCCCGGGACACGTTGGCCGGGGAAATCTTGCTGCCGACCTCGTTGCGCCGGATCGATTCGAAGCGGATCGGCTTGAGCACGCGGATGCGGTCTATGTGCCAGCGGATCGCCGGTTTCCAGTGAATGGCCTCCAGGATGCCGCGCGCGGCCGAAGGCGTGATGACGTCATAACTCACACGCTCGCTTTTCATCTCGGGTCTGGTGAAGCAGGCGCGCTCGCCCCATACCTTCACTCGCACACCAAAGCCCATACTCTGCCCCTCCTCATGCCACCTGCGGTGGCTCTCGAAAATTCCATATACCTACCAGCACAGATGGTCCGCCTCTATCAGGCCAGGATCGTCGCTGTTGATGCCATAGTCCGGGTGATACAGTCCGGGGTGAACCAATTGCATGAACTGATCTCCCCAGTCGCCTGGGTTCACGGGTGCAATAGCGCCCGCCTTGTACAAGGCGTCGAACTCCTTCCGGCCCAGTTGCACCAGGTAAGGTTGCAAGCGCCTGGCAAGGCGCACGCAGCCTTTCGTGAACTTCAATGCTTCCAAGGCGTTGCGCGCGTCATCGTCGTACGGCACGATCACCGGCATCTGCACGCTGTCGATCATGCGGAATTCGGCGGCCAGCGTTTCCATGGGCAGGCTGTCGATCCGGCTATCGGCCAGGCGCCCCAACAAATTGGGGCCGTCCAGCGCGGCCGATCCTTTTTGCCAGTACAGCCCCGCAAAATAGTCTTCGATGGCCTGCGGAGACAGCGGGTCCGCCTCGAATTTCCTGAGCGTCTCGCGCGCGCGGCCTGGGCGTATTGCGCCAGCTCGGGCGGCGGCGCCCAATCCGGGTTTTCGGGCAGGAACACCAGCACCTCGCTGCCGTCACGCGGGCGCAGCCCTTCGCGGTTGCAGCGGCCAGCGGCCTGGGCGATGGAATCCAGTCCGGCCTCGGCACGCAGTACGGTGGGAAAATCCACATCGACGCCGGCTTCGATCAGGCTGGTAGAAACCAGACGACAAGGCTGTCCTTTCTTGAGCCGCGCCCGCACCTCGTCCAGCACGGCGCTGCGGTGCCTGGCGCACATCAGCGTCGTCAGGTGGCATGCGCCGGGCAGGTCGGCCATGGCCTGGTAGACGGCCCGGGCATGGCGGCGGTTGTTGACAATGCACAGCACCTGCTCGCGCGCACGCATGTGGCCGGCCAGCGCCTCATCATCCAGCATGCCAAGGTGCCTCACGCGCACGCGCTCCAGCTTCCTGAACAACCGCCCCGGATCCGGCGCCAGTTCGCGCACCTCGGTGAGGCCGCCTTCGAACGCCGGCGCCGCCAATGCCGGCTGAGTGGCCGTGCACAGCACCACGCTGGCCCGATAGTTGCGCGCCAGCTCGTCGATGGCTGCCACGCAGGGCCGCAGCAGCTTGAGCGGCATGGCCTGTGCCTCGTCCAGCACCACGACGCTGCCCGCGATGCGGTGCAGCTTGCGGCACTGCGAGGGCCGGGCGGCGAACAGGCTTTCGAAGAACTGCACGGCTGTGGTGACGACGATGGGCGCGTCCCAGTTCTCCATGGCCAGTTGCAGCTTCTTTTGCGCCTGGTACTTCTCGGGGTCGTCGCGCGGCGGCTCGGACTGCACGAAGGCGCTGTGGTGTTCGAGCACGGCCTGGTCGCCCAGCGGCCCGAGCGCTTTGCGGAATACGGCGGCGTTCTGCTCCACGATGCTGGTGAACGGAATCACGAAGATCACCCGGCGCAGGCCATGCCGTATCGCGTGGTCCAGCGCGAAAGCCAGCGAGGCCAGCGTCTTGCCCCCGCCCGTGGGCACGGTCAGCGAAAACAGCCCGGGCGCCCGTTCGGCCCGCTCGCGCACGTGCCGAAGAATCTCCGCCCGGATGGCGTTGACCTCGCCATGGCCCGACAGACCCGCCAAGTATTGGTTCAACTCGGCCTGCAATTGCACGAGGCCGGGCGGGTTTGTATCGGCACCGCGATAATCCGGCAGACCTTGCGCACGCAGGTAAAAACGCTCGGTATCCAGAAAATCGGCGTCCACCAGGCAGGAAAACAGCATGCGCGCCAGAAAGGCCCATTGAAAATTCGCGCGCGCACGGCTGTGCGCTTTCAGCCTCGGTAATGCCAGCTCAGCCGGCAACGTGAAATCCTGCTCCCAGGCGGGATCGAGAGCCGGCAATTCAAAGCCGGGGTCCAGCCGCTGCCGCAATGCGGTTCTCTCGCCCTCGCCATCGCCGTTGGCGAGCCCGGCGTGATGGCCGGCGATGCCGTAGGCCAGCAAATGCCCCAGGTGCGGGTACCGCCGCACGGCGACGCGGGCGCCCCAGGTGGAATGGTCCACGCGATGCGCGGCGCCTCGCAGCCGCTGTTGAAACGCCTCGCTGTATTTACCCAGATCGTGCAGCCATCCCTGGACCTCAGCCAACTCCGCCGCGCCAAAAGCCCCGGCGAACCGTCGGGCCAGGGCGCCCACGCCTTTCAGGTGATCGGGCAGAGATTGCCAATCGGCCCTTGAAGCATCCGCGGTAGAGTGAGCGAAGAATGAAAACGCCGGCACATCCCATCCTCTATAACCTCAACGGATAAATCATATCGTAATTTATAAAAACATTTACTCACACAAACGGCAGCCGATGGGCCGACCGACGCCCGATGCCGGCATATTCAGAAAAACAGAAACCCCGCCCCCGAAATTTCACCCGATACGCGGCGCTTGGCCGCCTTCCCGGGCGCGCCAACAATTACGGGAATGAATGCAAAACACAAGAACCGTTTTATGGAGCGGCAGGCGTTCTCAGTATTTTTTGGCCGTATCCAGGACATCTGCCTGTCGCCTGTCCGCCGCCGGAAAAACGCGCGCGACCTTCGTTCCATGGCGATATACCGCCCAGTCCGTCGCCTCCGAGTTTCTTGGGAAACATGAGATCAGGCTTTCGGGCCGGGCACATGAATAAAAGAAAAGGGCGTCCCGCGAGTAAACTGCCCCCGAAGGTCGGATCTATGTCCAACGCTCGGGGAGCAGTCTACATGGACGCCCCCTTTTCCCCTGCTTATCGCGGTATCAGCAGCCTTGCATTGCCAGCTTGCGTTGCCGCTGGTTGCTCGCGCGCTGCCACAGCACCAGGCCCAATCCCGCCGCGGCGATGACGGCTCCAGCGATGGGCACCGCTCCATAGCCCATCCCCGCCGAGATCACGCCCCCACCCGCTGCCGCGCCCAGCGCATTGCCCAGGTTGAAGGCGCCCACGTTCACCGACGAGGCCAGGCCCGGCGCATCGGTGGCGGCACGCATCACGCGCATCTGCAGCGGCGGCACCACGGCGAACGTGCCGAAGCCGAAAATCAGCAGGGCAATAGCCGCGCCAGTCTGCGTGGCGGCCAGCCACGGAAACGCCAGCAGGTCAGCGATGATCAGCACCAGGAAGGCGATCAGGCTGCCGTCCAGCGAGCGGTCGGCGAAGCGCCCGCCCGCGGTATTGCCGATGGTGAAACCGATGCCGATCAGCACCAGCATCGCCGTGACGAAATGGGGCGAGGCGCCCGTCAGTTCGGCCAGGGCCGGCGCCACATAGGTGTAGAGCGTGAACATCGCGCCCGCGCCCAGCACCGTAGTCAGCAAGGCCACCAGCACCACCGGACTCTTGAGCACGGCAAGTTCGCGGCGGATGTCGGGGCGGCGTCCAGCCTCGCCGGCCGGCAGCGCAAACCACAGCGACAACATCGCAATCAGGCCCAGCGCCGAGGTCGCTGCGAACGACATGCGCCAGCCTATGGCCTGGCCCAGCCAGGTCGCCGCCGGCACGCCGCCCACGTTGGCGATGGTCAGCCCCAGAAACATGGTGGCAACGGCGCTGGCCTGCTTGTGGCGCGGCACCACGCTGGCCGCGACCAGCGAACCCAGGCCGAAGAACGCGCCATGGTTCAGGCTGGTGACCAGCCGCGCCAAGAGCAGTGTGGTGTAGTTGGGAGCCAACGCGGACAGCACGTTGCCTGCCGTGAAGATCGCCATCAGCACCAGCAGCGCATTGCGGCGCGACCAGCGCGACAGGGCCAGCGTCATCAACGGCGCGCCCGCCATCACGCCGATGGCGTAGGCGCTGACCAGCATGCCGGCGCTGGGGATGGACACGTCCACGCCCTCGGCGATCACGGGCAGCAGGCCCATGGGAGAAAACTCGGTCACGCCGATGCCGAAAGCGCCGACGGCGAGCGCCAACAGCGGCAGGCCGGTTTTCACCGGCTGAGAGTCCTGGGGATGCATAGGGTTTCCTTGGGTTCGATTGCGCCGATTGGGGAGTCCCGGGAGCCAGCCGGCGCGGATGGCCGGGGCGCGGGAAAGCCCGATCGGAAGGCAGGCGCCCAGTATGCCGCCCCCATGCTTGCGGAAAAAGCCAGGAAACAGCGAAACACTTTTGACTTGGAGTCATGAATTCCGGAGGCGGCCCCCAAACCCCGCCCTGCGGCGTCAAACCAGCCCCAGCAGCCTTTCCGTCTCCCTTGCCAGGGCGACCAGGCGCGGGCCGATGTCGGCGGCGCGTTCCCGGTAAGGACCGTCGCCCGCCGGCACGCCGCAATTGAAGACATACAGCAGCGACTGGTAAGGCCGTCCCAGCGGCGCGGCAAAGCCGTAGGCGTCCGGGCGCCACTCCAGGTTGTTGCCGCAATAGCCCTTGCGCTCCAGGTCGCGGCGCGCTGCCGCCAGGCTGGGGAAATGCGCGTCGTAATGCCGGGCGTCGGCCACGCGCAACTGATTCAGCACGGCGGCCCGCTCTTCGTCCGAAACCCGCGCCAGCCACGCCTTGCCGGCGGCGCTGGACAGCAGCGGCAGCGAAGCGCCGATATCGGGCCGGGTCTGCAAGGCTTCGTTGGAGCGGGCGGTTTCCACATACACCATCTGCAGGCGGTCGCGCACCACCAGCGACACGGCCCCGCGCGCGTGGTCGGCCAACTGCTTCATCAGCGGCCGCGCCAATTGCCGGATCTGCATGCTGGCCAGCAAGGGGTAGCTCAGCGCCAGCACCGAAGCGCCCAGCCGGTAGCGCGCGGGCTCGTCTTCGCGCTGCAAGAAGCCCAATTCCACCAGGGTGTGCGTCAAGCGCGCGACGGCGCTGCGCGACAACCCCGTCTGCTGCGCGAAATCCTTGTTGGCCAGCACTGGCTTGTCGGCCCGGAAGCAGGCCAGGATATCAATGCCGTGCGCCAGCGTGGAGGTGAATTCCCGGTCCGGGTCACGCGTCGTCATTCTGGCGCTCCAACATTTTTTCCACCCGCGCCACCAGTGTGCGCAAGCGGGGCGCGATGCGGCCGCGCAAGTCGCCCGCGCGCAATCGCGTCACCGGCACGCCGCAGTTGAACACCAGCGTCTGGCCGTCAACGCGCGTGCGCATGGGCACCGCCACCGCATGCACGTCCGAATGCCAGTCGCCCTGCCCCACGCAATAGCCATGTTCGGCATAGTCGCGCTGCGCCTGCTCCCAATCGGGCGCATGGCGCCGCCAGATCGCCGGATCCTGGCGCCGCAGCGCCGCCAGCACGGATTCGGCCTCGTCGGCCGGCGCCTGCGCCAGCCAGGCGCGTCCCATGGCCGAGGGCAGCAGCGGCAGCAAGGCGCCGATATCCGGGCGGAACGACACCGCGTCGTGGCCCCGGCAGGTTTCCACATACACCATGTTCAAGCCGTGATGCATGCCCAGCGACGCCGAGCCGCCCGCCGCATCGGCCAAACGCTTCATCAACGGACGCGCCAGTTGCCTGACCTTGATGCTGGCCAGGAGCGGATAGCTCAACGACAGCACTGCGGTTCCCAGGCGATAGCGGCGCAGGCCGGCATCATAGCGCAGCAGGCCGCGCTGCATCAGCGTGGTGGTCAGCCGTGAAATCGTGGCCTTGGACAGACCGGTGCGGTCCGCCAGTTCGCGGTTGCCGAGCGCCGGCTCTCCGTGCCGGAAAGCCTGCAGCACCGACAGGCCATGCGCCAGCGTGGTGGCGAAGGCGGGGTCGGCATGGCGCTCGCCTGGGCGGGTGGTCATGGTCGCGGTCCTGAGTCCGGGGCGCGCGGATACGCGCGCGCATTCCTGCCGATCATAGAGCAGCGGCCGCCATGCCGACGCGCGAGACGTTCAAGATATCGAAACACTTGTCTCAAATCGCACGGCCTTTTGCTAGCCTGGATTCAACACGGCGCGGCACGCATCAGCGCCCGGATAAAACGGAGACTCACCATGATCAGGGACCCGGACGGCTTCCCGCTTTTCCTCGAATCGCTGCGCC
This sequence comes from Achromobacter sp. DMS1, assembly GCF_001270295.1. Classification (NCBI taxonomy): domain Bacteria; kingdom Pseudomonadati; phylum Pseudomonadota; class Betaproteobacteria; order Burkholderiales; family Alcaligenaceae; genus Achromobacter; species Achromobacter sp. DMS1. The sequence goes on from NZ_LHSJ01000014.1 coordinate 14,385, forward strand.
GCTATGTGCGCGAGCAACTGGTGCCGCGCGAGGCGGAAGTGGCCCGCCTGGACGAGGTGCCGCAAGACCTGGTTGCCAGCATGGCCGCGCGGGGACTGTTCGGCTACTCCATCCCCGAGCAATACGGCGGCGCGGGCATGACGACCGAAGAGCTGATCCTGGCCGCCATGGAACTGTCGCAATGCTCGGTGGCATTCCGGGCCCGCGTCGGCACCAACACCGGCATCGGATCCGAAGCGCTGGTGGCCGACGGCACCGATGCGCAAAAGGCGCATTATCTGCCCCGGCTGGCGTCCGGCGAGCTGACCGGCTGCTTCGCGCTGACCGAGCCGCAAGCAGGCTCGGACGCCACGGCCCTGCGCACCGCCGCCGTACGCGACGGCGACCACTACGTATTGAATGGCGAAAAGTGCTTCATCACCAATGCGCCGCTGGCGGGCCTGTTTACGGTCATGGCCCGGACCGATCCGCAGGCGCCCGGCGCCAAGGGCATCACCGCCTTCATTGTGGAGCGCGGCACGCCCGGCCTGTCCACCGGACAGCCTTACGAAAAGATGGGCCAGGCCGGATCTCCCGTATCCGCCGTGCATTTCCAGGACTGCCGCGTGCCGGCCGCCAACATTATCGGCGGCCAGGAAGGCCTGGGATTCAAGACGGCCATGAAAGTGCTGAACAAGCAACGCATCCATCTGGCCGCGCTGTGCATCGGGCCCGCCATCCGCATGCTGGACGATACGCTGCGCTTCGTGGCTGAGCGCCAGCAGTTCGGCAAGCCGCTGATGGATTTCCAGCTGATCCAGGCCATGCTGGCCGACTGCCAGACGGAAATCCAGGCCGCCCGCGCGCTGGTGCTGCAGACCGCCCGCGAACGCGATGCTGGCGCGGACGTCACGCTGAACGCCTCGATCTGCAAATACTTCGCGTCGGAGATGTGCGGTCGCGTGGCGGACCGCTGCGTGCAGATGCACGGCGGCTACGGCTACATCGCCGACCATGGCATTGAACGCTTCTACCGCGATGTGCGCCTGTTCCGCCTGTACGAAGGAACCAGCCAGATCCATCAACTGACCATTGCCCGCCACACGCTGACCCAGGCGGGCTATGCGCCCGGCCGCTAGGGCCTGCCCAAGACCCGCGTTCGTGTGAACAGGCCCCAGGGCCATCCCGGGACCGCAGCCGCAAGAAGCCGGCGGCCCGCCAAACCAAAGGAGACTTCCATCATGCTGCACAAGCACCTGCCGAAGTGGATCGGCGCCGTGGCCGCTGCCTTCGCCTGCGCCGCCCTGCCCCCGCAAGCCGCGGCCGCATACCCTGACAAGCCCGTGAGGCTGATCGTGCCGTTCGCCCCTGGCGGCTCCACCGATATCCTGGGCCGCCTGCTGGCCGAAGCCTTGCATCCCATCCTGGGCCAGCCGGTCATCGTCGAAAACAAGCCCGGGGCCGGCGGCAACATCGGAGGCGACTTCGTTGCCCGTTCCGCCCCCGACGGGTACACGCTGCTGCTGGCGGCGGCGGGCCCCACCGTCATCAACCCCAGCCTGTACGCCAACATGCCGTTCGATCCGGCCAAGGATCTGGCGCCCATTACCTGCCTGGAGCGCGAGCACAACCTGATGGTGGTGACGAAGTCCATGCCGGTGAAGACGCTGCAGGAGTTCCTGCAGTATGCGCGCAACCACCCTGGCAAGCTGTCCTTCGGGTCTCCGGGCAACGGCTCGCCCGCGCAGTTGGCCGGCGAGCTGCTCAAGCAGCGGGCGGGCATCCAGGCCGAGCACGTACCGTACAAGGGCACCGGCCCCGCCATCACCGATCTGGTGGCCGGCCATATCGACTTCATGATCGACAACATGCCGGCGCTGCTGCCGCAGGTCAAAGCGGGCGGCCTGCGCGCGCTGGCGGTGCCCAGCGACCAGCGCGCCACGGCCGCGCCCGATATTCCCACCTTCGATGAGGCCGGCCAGAAAGGTTTCGTGGTAATGGCCTGGAAGGGCCTGATGGCGCCCGCGGGCACCGACCCGGCGGTCATCGAACGCCTGCACGCGGCCGTGGTCAAGGCGCTGCAGGACCCGCAGCTGCGCGCCCGCTTCCAGGAACTGGGCGCCGAGCCGCTGGCCAGCACGCCGGCCGAATTCGCCAAGCAGATCGCCGACGAAACCGCATGGTGGGGCAAGCTGGTGCAATCCACCGGCGCCCGCATCCAGTAAGCCCATTGCAGGAAGACCGCCATGCAACGCATTCTCCGAGCGCTGCGCGCGCTGGGCGCCCTTGCCCTGCTGGGCGCGGCAGGCGCGGCGCAGGCCGCCTATCCCGACAAGCCGGTGCGCCTGATCGTGCCGTACGCGGCTGGCGGCGGCACCGACACCGCGGCGCGCATGATCGCGCGCAAACTGGCGCCCTTGCTGGGCCAGCCCGTGGTGGTGGAAAACAAGCCCGGCGGCGCTACGCAGATCGGCACCGCCTATGTCGCCAGCGCCGCGCCCGACGGCTACACCTTGCTGATGGGCACGGCCAACCTGGCGACCAACAGTGTGCTGTACGCCAGGCTGCCCTATGACGTGAAGAAGGATCTGGCTCCGGTGATCTGGGCCACGGACGTGCCGGTCTATCTGCTGTTGCCGGCCGCCAGCCCCGCACGCAGCCTGGAAGACCTGAAACGCGCCGCCGCGCAGCAGCAGGGCCTGGCCTACGCCACCGCCGGCACGGGAAGCATCCCGCATCTGGCGGGTGAACAGTTTGCGCACCAGACCGGCATCGCGCTGCGGCACATTCCCTACAAAGGCAGCAGCGAGGCCGCCACCGCGCTCGTCGGCGGACAAGTCCAGATGAGCTTCGACAACCTGCCGCCGGTGTACGCGCAAGTCAAGGCGGGGCGCCTGCGGCCCATCGCCATCGCGGCACAAGCGCGCAACCCCGATCTGCCGGACGTTCCCACGCTGGCCGAGCTGGGCGTGCCGCTGTCGGCCTCCTCCTGGTGGGGGGTGATGGCGCCCGCCGGAACCCCCAAGGACGTGATCGCCCTGCTGAACCGCCAGATCAATACCGTGTTGGCGGACCCCGAAGTTCGCAGCTACTTCACCGGGCTGGGCATGCAGCCCACCGGCGGCACGCCCGAAGCCTTTGGCCGGCACATCGCCGACGAAACCGACAGATGGCGCGCCGTGGTCAAGCAGGCCGGCGTGAAGATCGAGGAATAAGCCATGCAGTCCCAGCAAGAACGCAACGGCGGCGACGCCCCGCAAGACCTGTGCGCGCGCGTGCGCCGCTTCGTGGAAGAGGTGGCCATACCCGCTGAGTCTCCCGCCATTGCCCGCGACGTGACCGCGCTGGACCGCTGCGTCGCCCGCCTGCGCGTCCAGGCCCGCGAGGCCGGCCTGTATGCGCCGCAGCTTCCCAGGGAATGGGGCGGCCTGGGTCTGGGCTGGCGCGCCCTGGCCCAGGTCCTGGAAGAAGCGGGGCGCGGATTCCTGGGGCCTGCCGCCCTGAACTGCGCCGCGCCCGACCAGCCCAACATGCTGACGCTGCTGCGCCTGGGCACTCCCGCCCAGCTGGAACGCTTTCTCGGGCCTCTGGTGCGCGGCGAACGACGCGCCTGCTTCGCCATGACCGAGCCCGCTCCCGGCGCCGGGTCCGACCCTTCCATGCTGCGCACCCATGCCGAACGGCGTAGCGCGCGCTGGGTGTTGAATGGACACAAGCAGTTCATCAGCGGCGGCGTGGGCGCGGATTTCGCGCTGGTGCTGGCGCGCACCGATACCGGCGCCACGCTGTTCCTGGTGCCTGCCGACACGCCGGGCTACCGGGTCGTGCGCGACATCGGCGTGGTGACGGGCTACCAGATCGGCGGCCACGCCGAGATCGTGCTGCAGGATTGCGAGGTCGGCGACGAGGCCGTGCTGGGCGAGCCCGGCCGCGGCCTGGAGTATGCGCAGTTGCGGCTGGAGCCGGCCCGCCTGTCCCATTGCATGCGCTACATCGGCCGCGCGCGGCGCGCGCTGGAAACCGCGCAAAGCTATGTGGCGCAACGCGATTCCTTCGGTTCCCGCCTGGCGGACCTGCAGCAGATCCAGGCCATGGTCGCGGACTCCCACATCGACCTGTACGCCGCCCGTCTCATGACGCTGGACTGCGCCGACCGCATGGACACGGGCCTGTCGGTGAAGCAGCACAGCGCCATGGCCAAAGTCTTCGTGTCCGAAGCCGTGAACCGCGTGGCCGACCGCGCCGTCCAGATGATGGGCGCGTCGGGCCTGTCCGACGACACGCCCGTCGCCATGGTCTGGCAGGAAATGCGCCCCTTCCGCATTTACGACGGCGCCAACGAACTGCACCGCGCCACGCTGGCGCGCCGGCTGCTGGCGCAAGCCTGAGCCTCAACGGAGACAAGCATGGAAACTCCCGAATTCTGGGCCTACCGCCTGCACGCCGGCGCGGCGGGCGATCCGCCGCAAGGCCGTTACGACACGTTGACGCCGGACCAGTTGTCCGCGGGCGATACGCTTATCAAGGTCGCCTATGCGGGCCTGAACTACAAGGACGCGCTGGCGCAGGCCGGGCGCGGCGGCATCATCCGCGAGTATCCGCGCATCGGCGGCATCGACCTGTCGGGTACGGTGGTGCATTCCGCCGATCCGGCGCTCGCGCCCGGCCAGGAGGTCGTGGTGCACGGCTTCGGCATCGGCGTGGACTGCGACGGCGGCTATGCCGAATACGCGCGGGTGCGCCATGACTGGGCGCTGCCGCTGCCCGCCGGCATCGGGCTGCGCGACGCCGCCGTGCTGGGCGCAGCGGGCTACACGGCCGCGCTGTCCTTGCACTGGATGGAGCATTGCGGGCTGGCGCCGGAGCAGGGCGAGGTGCTGGTCACCGGCGCCACGGGCGGCGTCGCCGGCATTGCCATCGACATCCTGAGCCGGCGCGGCTATCGCGTCTGCGCCATGTCGGGCAAGCCGGATGCGGAAAACTATCTGCGCGCCCTGGGCGCGCAGGAGGTGCTCGCGCCGCCCGACCTCTCGGCCGGCATCAAGCCGCTGCTGAGCGCGCGCTGGGCCGGCGTGGTCGACTCGGTGGGCGGCCCGCCGCTGGCTTACGCGCTCGCCAGCCTGAAGCCGGACGCCGTGGCCGCCGCCTTCGGCAATGCGGGCGGCGCGGAACTGCCCGCCTCGGTCATTCCCTTCATCTTGCGCGGCGTCAAGCTGCTGGGCATCAACGCCAACAGTCCCATGCCGCTGCGGCGCCAGGTATGGAACAAGCTCGCCGCCGAATACCGTCCCACGCGCCTGGATCTGATCGCCCGCGTCATCGAACCCCGCGAACTGCCGCAGGCGCTGTCCGCCATGCTTGAACGCGGCAGCATCGGCCGCAGCGTCGTGCGCTTCTCTTGATTGATCCCTGCCACACCATGACTCAGCTTCCCGACACGTCTCTGTCCCGCCTCTTCGATCCGCAAGGCATCGCCATCGTGGGCGCCTCGGCCACGCCGGGCAAGATTGGCGCAATGCCCGTCACCCTGTTGCTGCAACACGGCTACGGCGGCCGCATCGTTCCCATCAACCCGCGAGCGGACACCATTGCCGGTCTGCCGGCCCTGCCGGGCCTGGACGCGCTGGATGGCCAGGTGGATCTGGCCATCCTGGCCGTGCCCGCCGCCCATGCCGCGCAGGCGCTGGAACGCGCCCGGCCCGGGCAGGTCGGCGCAGCCGTGGTGTTCACGTCCGGCTTCTCCGAAACCGGCACGGACGGCGCCGCGCGGCAGGAACGGCTTTGCGCCATCGCGCGCGAGCGCGGCATCCGGCTGCTGGGCCCGAACTGCCTGGGCTTCATGAACGTGCGGCGCAATGTCTACGCCACCTTCTCGCCCGCTCCCGCCAACGGCGTGGTCGCGCCCGGCGGCATCGGCATGGTGTCCCAGAGCGGCGCGTTCGGGGCCTATGCCTACAGCATGGCGCGCGAGCGCGGCCTGGGCCTGTCGCACTGGATCAGCACCGGCAACGAGGCCGACATCGACGTTGCAGACTGCATCGAATGGCTGGCGCGCGATACCGATACCCGCGTCATCATGGCCTATATGGAAGGCTGCCGCGATGGCGCCAAGTTGCGCCGCGCCCTGGCCGCGGCGCGCGACGCGGACAAGCCCGTGGTCGTCACCAAGATCGGCCGCACCCAGGCCGGCGCGCAGGCAGCAGCCTCGCACACCGCCGCGCTGGCCGGCGACGACGCCGTGTATGACGCGCTCTTCCGCCAATACAGCGCCCTGCGCGCGCGCACCATCGAGGAATTCTTCAACCTGGGCTATGCGCTGGATACATGGAAGCGGCCGCCGCAAGGCCGGCGCCTGGGGATCTTCACCATTTCGGGCGGCGTGGGCGCGCTGATGGCCGACGAGGCCGCCGACGTCGGATTGGCGCTGCCCGAGCCCGCGGCCGGCGCGCAGGCCAGGCTGCTGCAACGCGTGCCCTTTGCCAGCGGCCGCAATCCGGTCGACGTTACCGGCCAGGCCGTGTCGGAGCCCGGGCTGCTGCTGGACACCGCCGACGACATGCTGGCCGACGGCCGCTATGACGCCCTGGCGGTCTTCCTGGCCGCTGCCGGATCGTCCGAAGCCTTGTGGCCGACTTTCGAAGCCTTTGCTCGGCAGATGCAGGCTCGCCATCCCGGCGTGCCGCTGGCGATCAGCGCGCTGTTCCCGCCCGCGCGCCGCCGCGAACTGGAGCGGCTGGGCTGCCTGGTGTTCCCCGATCCCAGCGCCGCCATCCGCACGATAGGCGCGGTGGCCGGCCTGGGAGCAAACCCGGCCCCCGGCGCGGTTGAAGCAAGCCCCGCAACAACGGACGACGGCGCTCCGCCGCCGCTGGACGCCTACAACGAAGTCCAGGCCATGGAACTGCTGCGCCAGGCCGGCCTGCCCGCGTCGCCTTGCGTACTGGCCGCCGATGCCGACGCTGCGGTGCGAGCCGCCGCCGGCCTGGGCGTTCCCTGCGCGCTCAAGGTGGTGTCGCCCGACATCACGCACAAGAGCGACGTAGGCGGCGTGAAGCTCAATGTGCAGGGCGATGACGCGCTGCGCGGCGCCTGCGCCGACATCCTGGCCTCGGTGCGCCAGCACCGGCCCGACGCCCGCATCGACGGCGTCCTCGTGGCGCCCATGGCGCCCAAGGGCGTGGAGTGCATCGCCGGCGTGCATTGCGACCCGGTGTTCGGACCGGTAGTCATGTTCGGGCTGGGAGGCGTGTTCGTCGAGGTGCTCAAGGACGTGAGCTTCCGCCTCGCGCCCTTCGGCCGCGACGATGCCCTGGCGATGATCCGCGAGATCAAGGGCTACGCGTTGCTGCAAGGCGCGCGCGGCGCGCCCCCCGTGCGACGTCGGCGCGCTGGCCGAGGCATTGGCGGCGCTGTCCCGCTTCGCCCACGCCCGCCGGGCAGACTTCAGCTCGGTGGAAATCAATCCCTTGCTGGCGCTGCCCGAAGGACAGGGAGTGGTCGCGTTGGATGCGGTGGTGATACGGGCTCAAGCCTAAGGCTGCCAGCCGCAGCGTTTCGCGAGCGTTTGGGCATTCGTATTGATCCACCGGCCCAAACGCTCCACCAGCGTGCGCTCCGTACCGGCCAGGGCCTGCCCGGACAGAGCGGCCCGCACCAGCGCCAACGCGCGGAGCAACTCGCTTGTCAATGCCGATCGCACCGCCCTGACATTACGTCCGGCAAAGCCTAGCTCGCGCGCCACCGCCTCCAGTTGCTCGGAACCGATCGCTCCGGGCTTCATCTCCCCGCCAATCGACAAAGCAAAATTGCCAGCCAGGCCGGGATAGATCGCCGTGCCCATCAGATCATGGAACGGCGCCAGCCGGTACTGGCCGCCAGGCGCCTGCAACACAGACAGGTTCTTGGCGTGGCTGTCGTTGTTGCCCACGCACAGGTTGAACCGCACGCATTACAGAAGGCGCTTCAGATCGGCCGCGCCGCCCCCCACACTGCCCAACAGCGCGCGGCATTGCGCCAACGACGGTCCGCCATCCGCTTCGTACTTCATGTCGGATGGCTTGCCGGCCAGCTAACACAGATCCAGCTGATGCATGCGCATCAACTCGCCTTGCTCGCCCTGCACGCGGTCATAACGTTTGATGAGGCACGCACGGGCGTCAGGCTGATAGAGGACTTGCACCTCCTGGTGAGTGCGCCCTGCCGGGCGTACCGAAGAAAAGGCGCTCAAGAGCGCCTTTTCTTCTTCATACCCGCGTCTGGCTTACTTCAGCAGCAACGCGTTCAACCGCTTAACGAATGCCGCCGGATCGGCGATCTGCGCGCCTTCGGCCAGCAGGGCCTGGTCCAGCAACAGGCGTGCCCATTGCTCGAACTCGCCGTCTTCGGCGGCGCGGATGCGCGCCAGCAGCGGGTGCTCGGGGTTGATCTCCAGCACCGGCTTGACGTTGGGCGTTTCCTGGCCGGCGGCCTTGAGCATGCGCAGCAGGTGCGGGCTGAGTTCGTTCTGGCCCACCACCACGCAAGCCGGCGAGTCCACCAGGCGCAGCGTGACGCGCACTTCCTTCACCTGGTCTTCCAGGGCCTTCTGCAGGCGCTCGACCACGGGCTTGAAGTCTTCGGCGACTTCCTGCTGGTGCTTCTTCTCTTCCTCGTCGGCCAGCTCGGCGAGATCCAGCCCGCCCTTGGCCACCGACACCAGCGGCTTGCCGTCGAACTCGCGCAGGTAGGAGAGCATCCATTCATCCACGCGATCCGACAGCAGCAGCACCTCGATGCCTTTCTTGCGGAAGATCTCCAGGTGCGGGCTGTTGCTGGCGGCGGCGAAGGTGTCGGCCGTGACGTAGTAGATCTTGTCCTGGCCCTCCTTCATGCGCGACACGTAGTCGGCAAAGGACACGGTCTGCGCCTGCTCGCCGGTGTGGGTGCTGGCAAAGCGCATCAGCCTGGCGATGCGTTCGAGGTTGGCCCGGTCTTCGCCCGCGCCTTCCTTCAGCACCTGGCCGAACTCGCTCCAGAAGGCGGCGTAATCTTCCTTGCGATTCTCCGCCAGGTCTTCCAGCAGCGACAGGATGCGCTTGGCCGAGCCTTCGCGGATGGCGCGCACGTCGCGGCTTTCCTGCAGAATTTCGCGCGACACGTTCAGCGGCAGGTCGGCCGAGTCGATCACCCCGCGCACGAAGCGCAGGTACGAAGGCAGGAGCTGGTCGGCGTCATCCATGATGAACACGCGCTTGACGTACAGCTTCACGCCGCGGCGGGCGTCGCGGTCCCAGAGATCCATGGGCGCGTGCTTGGGAAGGTAGAGCAGCTGCGTGTACTCGCTGCGGCCCTCGACGCGGTTGTGCGTCCAGGCCAGCGGGTCGTCGTAGTCGTGCGAGACGGTCTTGTAGAACTCGCGGTACTGCTCGTCGGTGATGTCCGACTTGCCGCGGGCCCACAGCGCGTTGGCCTGGTTCACCGTCTCCAGCTCGTCTTTCTTGACCTGCTCGCCCTTCTCGGCATCCCACTCCTCCTTGGCCATGCGGATGGGCAGCGAGATGTGGTCGGAATAGCGGCGCAGGATCTCTCGCAGCTTCCAGCCGTTGAGGAACTCGTCCTCGTCGGGGCGCAGATGCAGGGTGACATCGGTGCCGCGCGTGGCCTTGTCCGACGCGGCGATGGTGAACTCGCCCTGGCCGTCGGACTCCCATCGGACGGCCTCGTCGCCGCCGGCGCGGCGGCTCTCCACCGTGACCTTGTCGGCCACGATGAACGAGGAATAGAAGCCCACGCCGAACTGGCCGATGAGCTGCGCGTCTTTCTGCTTGTCGCCCGTGAGCTGGGCGAAGAACTCGCGCGTGCCCGAGCGGGCGATGGTGCCCAGGTTGGCGATGGCCTCCTCGCGCGACAGGCCGATGCCGTTATCGGAAATGGTGATGGTGCGCGCGGCCTTGTCGTAGCTCACGGTAATGGCGAGCTCGCCATCGCCCTCCATCAGCGCGGGCTGGTCGATGGCCTCGAAACGCAGCTTGTCGCAGGCGTCCGACGCGTTGGACACCAGCTCGCGCAGGAAGATTTCCTTGTTGCTGTACAGCGAATGGATCATCAGGTGCAGCAGCTGCTTCACCTCTGCCTGAAAGCCCAGGGTTTCGGGAGTCGTGGCGGTCTGGCTCATGTTCTTCGACAAGTTGAAAATTGGGGACAAAATACGGCCAGGCAGGCGGGCCGGCCTGGGTAACCCCGAGTACGTGAGGGCCATCTCCAGACTTTCAAGACCCCGCCCGGGTAAAATCGCGGGTTTTCCCCTGGCCGGCCATCCGCCATGCAACCCGCTACCCTGACCCAACCCGCCCCCCACGGCGCGTCCGACACCGACGCCGACAGCGTCCGCGACCTGGTCTACAAACCCGACGACCGGCCCGCCGCCCCCATCGCCTTCGTGGCCGCCCTGCAGCACCTGCTGGCCATCCTGGTGCCCATCGTCACCCCCGGCCTGCTCATCTGCCAGGCGCTGGGCGTCTCCACCCGCGACACCACCCTCATCGTGTCCATGTCGCTGGTCATCTCCGGCATCGCCACCTACGTGCAGTGCAAGCGCTTCGGCCCCCTGGGCGCCGGCCTGCTCATCGTGCAGGGCACCAGCTTCAACTTCGTCGGCCCCCTCATCGCCGGCGGCACTGTCATGGTCAAGCAGGGCACCCCGGTCGAAGCCGTCATGGCCGCCATCTTCGGCGTCGTCATCGCCGGCTCCTTCGTCGAAATGGGCATCTCCCGCATCCTGCCCTTCGTGAAACGCCTCATCACCCCGCTCGTCACCGGCATCGTGGTGCTGCTCATCGGCCTCACCCTCATCAAGGTCGGCCTCATCAGCATGGGCGGCGGCTACGCCGCCATGGGCAACGGCACCTTCGCCAGCGCCGACAACCTCATCCTCTCCGGCCTCGTGCTCGGCACCATCATCCTGCTCAACCGCGTGCCCGTCGTCTGGGTGCGCAGCACCGCGCTCGTCCTCGCGCTGGCCGTGGGCTACCTCGCCGCCGCCGCCATGGGCCGCCTGGACTTCACCGGCGCCCGCGAAGCCGCCCTCTTCCAGGTGCCCACGCCGCTGCACTTCGGCCTGGACTTCTCCTGGCCGCTCTTCGTGCCCATGCTCATCATCTACCTGGTGACCTCGCTGGAAGCCATCGGCGACGTCACCGCCACCAGCAAGGTGTCCAAGGAGCCCGTCGAAGGCCCCGTCTGGATGGAACGGATCAAGGGCGGCGTGCTCGTCAACGGCGCCAACTCCCTGCTGGCCGGCCTCTTCAATACTTTCCCCAGCTCCGTCTTCGCCCAGAACAACGGCGTCATCCAGCTCACCGGCGTCGCCAGCCGCCACGTCGGCGTATGGATCGCCGGCATGCTCATCCTGCTCGGCCTCTTCCCCGCCGTGGCCGGCGTGCTCCAGGCCGTACCCGAGCCCGTGCTCGGCGGCGCCGCCATGGTCATGTTCGGCGCCGTCGCCGCCTCCGGCATCAACATCCTCGCCGGCATCCAGCTCGACCGCCGCGCCCTGCTCATCATCGCCGTCTCCCTGGCCCTGGGCCTGGGCGTCTCCCAGGTACCCGAAATCCTCTCGCACCTGCCCCACGCGCTGAAAAACGTGCTCGAGTCCGGCGTCGCCACCGGCGGCATCTGCGCCCTGGTCATGAACTGGTTCCTGCCCGAGAAGAAGTAGCCCGCCGCCAGGAAGCCCGCGCGGGCTTCCTGGCGAAAATCGGAGAACCGCATATAATCACGGTCTTCGTCTCTTTCGCAGCCGCCGCCCGGCGCGCTCGCGTCCTCCCTGCCCGGGTGGTGAAATTGGTAGACGCAGGGGACTCAAAATCCCCCGCCGCAAGGCGTGCCGGTTCGATTCCGGCCCCGGGCACCACCGACCTCATAACGGCCCGCAAAGCCGCATGAATACTAGTGGGTGGAGTGTGGCAGTGGTGAAATTACCACGCAGATTACCACACCCCTTACCCGCACCTCTACGCTTTAGATGAGGCCCGCTCGGGCTGCTGCTCGGGTGCTCATCCAGACGCCCTGAATGCGTACCATCTGTTCACCCTCAGCGGTCACCTTGGTCTCAAACCCTCGGGCCTGTAGGGCCTCCGCGCTGGGCGCAACTTGGTCCATGTAGCGGCCAATCAGCGGACGCCAGCCCGCCATGTTGTTCCCGTAAAGCTGCCCCTCAAGGGCAACCCTGAGGGCATCCTTGTTACCGGGCTCTCGGGCGAACTCGTAGAAGTCCTGAAGCTCGCCGGAAGACAGACCCATCTGAGAAGTCAGGAACGAGTCCGCCTGAGCCTGATAGGCGTCAATGATGAACTGAGCCCGTCCCTGCGCTTCGGCCAACTCCATGCCGGTACTCTGCGCCAATCCAACCGCGATGTTCTCCATCGGGATATCGCCCATCGCGCCAGCGATAGCGGACGCCATGCCGTTCTGAATCGCTCCATGTGGGATGCCTGCGGCGGCTTGGTCGATGCCGTTCACAACCTCCTCAGGCATTACCGCCAAATCGGGATCATGCTGCTCTTGCTCTTGGTCCTGCTGCTCCTGCTGAGCGCCTCGCGGCTGTTGGTCTTCCCGGCGGTCCCCGCCTTCGCCGCCTGCCAGGACGTAACCGTCACCTTGTTTGACAAGGATTCCGGTCTGCACAAAGGTGCCGACCTCAGCAGACACGCCGCCGATGCGGACCGTAACCCCTGCCCCCGAGGCTCCCGCCGGCGAGGGTGGAGAGTCCAGAGAGGCAAAGCCTCTTTGGAAACTACGATGCAGGCTAATACAGGCGATCCATAGCAGGCAAAACAAGACAATTTCAGCGCACCACCCCTGAGGTTGCGTGTACCTAAGCCAAAATACGCGTACCTCTTGTAAAATCGAGTTACCTACAGCAAGGAGACGCCATGGCTGGTGAAGGTAAATGCGGGTTACAGCCCCACAAAACCATATAGAGACCGAACGCTGTCGACGCCAATCGGCTGTTAACTACGCGCGGGCCTCCGTCGGTCTAGAAGGTTTCTCGCTCAGTGAAGCCGATGAGGCCCACGCCCAGCGTTTCATCGATGGTCAGATCAGCCTGCAAGAGTTTGTGCAGCCGCGCGCTGACGCGTTAACGCTCCCAAAGTCTTCGTCATGACGAAGGAATTTAGGGTTTGGGGACTAGTGCAGGATAGGCTATCGCCGGTTTTTGTCCAACAGGGACACAATCTGTGACTTGGGCGAAAGAAATTAGATTAGGCAGAGACTTAAACATCGTCCCAACGAAATAAATCATCAGATTGGTCGTACATGCGTTTAGCATATCGATTAGTTTCGCATTAAATTTCGCGTTCATAAAAAGGATTGCTTACATGCATTTCCCAACCATTAAGAAAGTCCTTGCGGAAGGCCTACACCATCAGTTCAATATATCACTCGAACTAAATCCGGGTCTAAATGTTCTTTATGGAAAGAATGGACGAGGCAAGACTACGCTACTGCATATTCTAGCCAACGTACTTGAGCTAGATTTTGAACGATTTAGATATTTGACATTTAAAAAAATAACGATCGTTACTCATGCCGAAAACAAGCTGGAGTTGATAAAGACCCAGAACGATCAGGGGATCTACCTCACCATACTCTTAAACGAACAAGAACTGGGTTCCGCAACAGTCCAGGCGGATGGGTTCTCAACTCCCAACCTAACCAACTCAGAACAAAGAGAAGTACGAGCGGTGCTTGGAGGTCGGCCTGTTTATTTGCCCGCGTTCCGTGCAATCTTAGAACGAGTACGCTCGGATTCTTACGGTGTCGACAGCAGCACACGAAGTGAGGCATTCGAGCACATACGCAGAGGGGAGCTCTCCGCTATCCGTGAAGCCTACGGCGATTCTGAGTTTAGACGTTATGTAGGCGCTAGGAACGATTTGTCGGGCCACACGGCAAGGAAAACGATCCAATGCCGCGAATGGTTCGGACCTTTTGTGCCCATTGTCCGATACCCATCAATCCTTGAGGTGACAGAGAGGCTTTCAATAGAGTTGCGGGACGCGCAGTTCGAAACAGCGTCCTTCGAACGAAGGATGCTGTCCGAGATGTTTGTTGACGTATTTAAGGCCCTGCTATCGACTGACGAAACACCGTCCGACTTCGAAATGGAGGCCTTGATACAGCGCGTGCGAAAAGCTCTCGCGGAAGGAGAGCGACACGACAATGAACTCTATACCGACAACATTGGACAAAAGCTGGTTCAAGTCGTTGACCAAGTAAAAACACTCGGTGATGGAGGCAATGGAGCCGCCGAGCGAAGAGTTTTAAAACTATATGCCGAAATGCTTGAGCGAAGAAATTTAGAGAGAAAGTCTTCGTTTGACAAGGTTAGGCTATTTGAGATCGCTGTTAACAAGTTTCTCGCTGATAAAACACTGCATGTGAGGGAAGATTTAGACGGCAGAGCCGTCCGAGGAAATAGTCGAAATGTATATGTTGAGACTAATACTGGTCGCGCTTATGGGCTAACAGCGCTTTCTTCTGGGGAAAGACAAGTGCTGACCATGCTATTTTCGGCGACTCGTATGGGAAAAATAGCTCCCGGACTTTTCCTCATAGATGAACCGGAACTATCCCTCCATGTTGATTGGCAACGGATAATTTTGAGCGAGTTGATGGCGTTAGCGCCAGATCGGCAGATTATTGCATGCACACACTCACCAGAGGTCGGAGCGGATCATCTCGAGTTCCTACAGAACTTTGCTCCGAGCACTTATGAAATGCCGCTGCCAGCGCTCCCCTCCGAGGGATCCGACAATATTCTCGACGAAAACTTATGACCCACTATTCCAAGAAGGCTTATAAGCTCGCAGTTACCCTCCGGTCGTCCAAAACCATTCTGGTCGAGGGCCCCACGGATAAAAAGGTATTATCTAGGTTATTCCTGTCTCATAGCCTAGCAACAGGCACACAAGGAAGCTACGTAATTGACGAAGCCGATCTTATTAAAGATGAAGAATTATATGGGTACGGCCATAAAGCAAAAGTTCTAGCGGTTGCGGAAACCTTGGAAAGCCTGCCGGAAAAATTCAACTGGCTGGTTGACCGAGAGTGGGATGACATTAACTTAAATCAACGGCCGATAAAATATGAATACAAGGAACCACAGGGCCAAGGTTTCAGAACGAAGGGACACTCAATAGAAAATTATTGGTTTGACCAGGAAATTTACGAAAATTATCTACGCCAGAATTATGGCGGTGATCTACCGCATGGTTTTTTCATAGATTTTCGGGAGAATTTTAATTCTGCAATTGTTCTCGCTGCCGCATTTTCATTGGTCGCTTATAAAAATAGTTTAATTAACAAGTGTTCAGATTGCATTAGAGCAAAACACATCCATCATGAGGGCATCACCCTCTCAATTACGCACGGATTTGACGACTCACTTGCACGACGTGCTGTGCAGGAAAAGATATCAGATCAAGTTAATCACGAGGCAAGAAAGCTTGGCGATGAGCCTAGCGAAATAGTGCGCTGGATAAGCCATGGACACTTAGGCGAAGAAATGTTGCGCGCATGTATTGCCTATATAGCAAGCCGACATACAGCCAATGCGGGAATTATTGAAGCGATAGAACGGGGCAATAAAACTGCTAAGCTAGCGCATGACTCAGATCAAATCGCTCAGCTAGCACCTGAAAAGATTGAGCCTCTTTGGGATTTGGTGCAATGGGCGACATAATTCAGCCATTGTTCTACTAGTCATGATCGCCTCAGGTTCAGCAAGCATTGGGTGGTGGCGAAAATTAATAATGCAGACAATGTACTGTACCGAAGTTTCGGTACGGTACAGGTACAGCGCCCAGTTTTCACCAATTCAGCTAAAATACGCTAACCTACTGATATAAAACTAGTTTTATCTATTTCAACCTACGCTAGAATTCGCCCCATTTCCCTGTAGAAACACTGTAAATCACCGACTCAAAATCCCCCGCCGCAAGGCGGGCCAGTTCGATTCTGTTAGCGCCGGTGTAATACTGACCCACCCCGTCGGAGTAAATCTGACCCACCTGGGCAATGATGGTGGCTTTTTGGCCACCGACAATGTTGACTCAGGAGCAAGCAGTGGAGATCAAGGTAATGGCGCGTCGCGGCGTCAGCATTCGGGAGATGGCCAAGCAGCTAGGCTGCTCACGCAACACGGTCAGGCGATACCTGCGTGAGGCCGATGCCCAGCAGTACCGGCCCCGCGAGGCACGGGCCACCAAGCTGGATCCGTACAAGGACTATCTGCGCGGTCGCATCGAAGCGGCCCGACCGCACTGGATACCGGCAGCCGTACTGCTGCGAGAGATC
>NZ_LHSJ01000140.1:0-10501 GCF_001270295.1 Achromobacter sp. DMS1
GGGTTCCACCACGACGCCTTCGGCCAGTGCGGCTGCGCCAGCTCGACGGCGTCCAGCCAGGCGGGGCCCTGCACCCAGCAGGACGACGAGCCGGTGATCGGCGTGACCCGGAAATCGGGCAAGTGCTCGGCCAGCGCGCGCGCCAGTTCGGCGCCACGCTGCTGGTAGGCCTGCGACTGCGCGTGCAGCAGCGCATGGTGATGGCCGAGCGAAATGAACAGCGAAAACGCGCGCTGGATATAGGCCGACGGATGCCGCAGCATGAGGCGGCGCAGCGCGCGCAGCTCGCTGGTGAGTTCGCGGGGGGCCACGATGTAGCCGATGCGCAGGCCGGGCGCGAACGACTTGGCCAGGCTGCCCACGTAGATGACGCGGCCTTCGCGGTCCAGGCTCTTCAAGGCGGGAATCGCGCCTTCGCCCCAGCGGCTCTCGCTTTCGAAGTCGTCTTCGATGATGAGGCTGTCGGTCTGGCCGGCCAGGGTCAGCAGATCCTGGCGGCGCTGGGCCGACAGGGTGACGGTGGTCGGGCACTGGTGGCCCGGCGTGACGAAGATGTAGTCGCAGCCCAGCAGATGGGTGCCGGTGCACAGGCCCTCGCCATCCACCGGCAAGGGCAGGAGGTGCCGCGTGCGGCTGGCGAAGATGTTGCGCGCATCGGGATAGCCCGGGTCTTCCATGCCGACCACGGTGTCTTCGTTGATGAGGAGGTCGGCCAGCAGGTAGAGCGCGTGCTGCGCACCCACGGTCACGACGATTTCCTCGGCGTCGGCCCACACGCCGCGGCGCGGCAGCACCTGGGTGCGTATCTGCTCGATCAGGGCGGCGTCGTCGTGGGTGATGAGATCGGGCGCCCAGCTCCGTATGTCCAGCACCGACAGCGCCTTGATGCAGCATTCGCGCCATTCGGCGGTGGGAAAGAGATCGGGGTCGTATTGCCCGTAGACGAAAGGGTAGGGCTGCTTCTGCCAGTCTCGCGGCTTGCTGATGTTGCGCTGCCGCGAAGGGCGCAGCCGCAGCCGCTCTTCCCAGCGCACGGGCGCGCAGGTCTCGGCGTCCGGCGCACAGCAGGCGGCTTCCAGGGACGCGCCGGAATGGCCCTGCATCACCGTTTCGCTCACGAAATGGCCGCTGCGCTCGCGCGAAACCAGGTAGCCTTCGCTGACCAGTTGCTGGTAGGCGAACACCACGGTGTTGCGGGCGATGCGCAGCTGGTCCGCCAGGTAGCGGCTGGACGGCACGGGCGCGCCGGGAGGCAGGTGTCCGCTGAGTATGGCCGACACCAGCCTTCATCACGCCAGGCTATCGCTACCGCGTCATCGACGCCCTGGTCACCAACTTCCACCTGCCCCAGTCGACCCTGCTGATGCTGGTGTCGGCGCTGGCCGGCATCGAGCCGATCCGCCGCGCCTACGCCCACGCCGTGGCCCAGCGCTACCGCTTCTTCAGCTACGGCGACGCCATGTTCATCGAATCCCCCGCCTCCGCCCCCGCCCCATGACCGGACTGAATTTCGAACTGCTCGCCACCGACGGCGGCGCCCGCCGCGGCCGCATCACGCTGAACCATGGCGTGGTGGAAACGCCCATCTTCATGCCCGTGGGCACCTACGGCAGCGTCAAGGCCATGCTGCCGCACGAACTGAAGGAGATCGGCGCGCAGATCGTGCTGGGCAACACCTTCCACCTGTGGCTGCGTCCCGGCACGCGGATCATGGAAAAGCACGGCGGCCTGCACGGCTTCATGCAATGGGACAAGCCCATACTCACGGATTCGGGCGGGTTCCAGGTCTTCAGCCTGCAGGGCATGCGCAAGATCACCGAAGAAGGCGTGAAGTTCGCCTCGCCCATCGACGGCGCCCGGCTCTTTCTCACGCCCGAGGAAT
Source organism: Achromobacter sp. DMS1 (assembly GCF_001270295.1). Taxonomy (NCBI): domain Bacteria; kingdom Pseudomonadati; phylum Pseudomonadota; class Betaproteobacteria; order Burkholderiales; family Alcaligenaceae; genus Achromobacter; species Achromobacter sp. DMS1. Next base: position 1,883 of record NZ_LHSJ01000140.1, read on the forward strand.
CCATGCGCATCCAGCGCTCGCTGAACTCCGACATCGTGATGGTGTTCGACGAGTGCACGCCCTATGAAATCGACGCCGGCCGGCCACGCTGGAAGAGGCGGCGCGCTCCATGCGCATGTCGCTGCGCTGGGCGCGCCGCTCGCGCGAGGAATTCGACCGCCTGGAAAATCCCAACGCGCTTTTCGGCATCGTCCAGGGCGGCATGTACGAGTCGCTGCGCGACGAATCGCTGGCCGGGCTCAAAGATATCGGCTTTCACGGCTACGCCATCGGCGGGCTGTCGGTAGGCGAGCCCAAGGAAGACATGCAGCGCATCCTGGCCCACGTGGCCCCGCGCCTGCCGGAACGCGCCCCGCGCTACCTCATGGGCGTGGGCACGCCGGAAGACCTGGTCGAGGGCGTGAGCCGGGGCGTGGACATGTTCGACTGCGTCATGCCCACCCGCAACGCGCGCAATGGCTGGCTCTTCACCCGCTACGGCGACATCAAGATCCGCAACGCCAAGTACCGCGACGACACCCGCCCCCTGGACCCGGCCTGCGCCTGCCACACCTGCCGGCATTTCTCGCGCGCCTACCTGCATCACCTGCAGCGCGCCAACGAAATCACCGCGCCCGGCTCAATACGCTGCACAACCTGCACTTCTACCTGACCCTCATGCAGGAAATGCGCGAGGCCATCGCCGCCGGCCGCTTCCAGGCCTGGCGCGAGCAATTCGCCGCCGAACCGCGCGCGCGGGGTCGAATAGGCGGACGCCCGCGAGGGCGGCCCCCGCATGGGCGGCCCCCGCAAGGGCGGCCCGTCGGCCCGCGCCTCTCCCCTCGCCGAGAACCTCGCTACAATAGTCGGCTTGCCCTATCCATGGCTCGCGCGGGGATGGGCACGTAGACCGCAAGAGAAAACACCACGCGGCATCAATCCCCAACACAGACTTACAACGCAGGAGAGAATTTCATGTCCGCTATCGATACCGCCAGCCTCGTCGTGGCTCAGGCTGCCGCCCCCGAAGGCGGCGCGCTGATGGGCATGCTGCCCATCATTCTGATGTTCGTGATCCTCTACTTCCTGATGATCCGTCCCCAGATGAAGCGCCAGAAGGAGCATCGCAACCTGCTGGCCGCCCTGGCCAAGGGCGACGAAGTCGTCACCGCCGGCGGCCTGCTGGGCAAGGTCACGAAGGTCAGCGACAGCTACGTGACCGTCGAGGTTTCGGAGCTGGCCGACAAGCCGGTCGAAGTCATCATGCAGAAGTCGTCGGTGTCGACGGTGCTGCCCAAGGGAACCATCAAGGCCCTGTAAGCGTCCCACGGAGCCGCGGGCGCCACATCGCCCCGCCCCGTGCGTCGCCCATGCGTCGCCGATGCGCCGCCCTTACTCCGCCCGCCGCCATCGTCCCATGCCGGACCGGCCACGGGCGGTTCCCTCTCAATCTGACATGAAGTAGCCGGCAATGAACCGCTATCCTCTCTGGAAGTACATTACGGTCCTGGTTGCGGTCGTTATCGGCCTGCTGTATACGCTTCCGAATTTCTACGGCGAATCGCCCGCCGTGCAGGTTTCCAGCGCGAAGGCCACCATCAAGGTCGAGCCCTCGATGCTGCCGCAGGTCGAACAGATTCTGGCCGACGCCAAGATTCCCGCCGACAGCGTGTACTACGAGCAGAACGGCACGCTGGGCACCCTACGCGCGCGCTTTCCGTCCACCGACGTCCAGCTCCAGGCGCGCGACCTGCTGGACAAGTCCCTGAACACGGTGCCGGGCGACCCGCACTACACCGTGGCGCTCAACCTGCTGCCCGCCTCGCCCACCTGGATGCGCGCGCTGGGCTGGTTCGAGCCCAAGCCCATGTATCTGGGCCTGGACCTGCGCGGCGGCGTGCACTTCCTGCTGCAGGTGGACATGCAGGGCGCCCTGACCGCCCGCTACGACTCGCTGGCCGCCGACGTGCGCACCGTGCTGCGCGACCAGAAGGTCAACGTGGCCGGCGTGGAGCGCTCGGGCCTGAGCGTGGCCGCCGCCTTCGCCAGCGCCGACGACCGCGACCGCGCCGTCGCCACGCTGCGCACCCGGCTGCCCGACCTCGAATTCACCGACCGCGAAGAAAACGGCAAGCCCATGCTGATCGGCGCGCTGAGCCCCGCGGCCATCACCCGCGTGCAGGACTCCGCCCTCAAGCAGAACATCAGCACGCTGCACAACCGCATCAACGAGCTGGGCGTGGCCGAACCCGTCATCCAGCAGCAGGGCTCGGACCGCATCGTGGTGCAGCTGCCCGGCGTGCAGGACGTGGCCAAGGCCAAGGAACTGCTGGGCCGCACCGCCACGCTCGAGATCCGCATGGTGGACGATTCGCCGGCCGCCCAGGCCGCGCTGCTGGGCGGCACCGTGCCCTTCGGACTCGAGCGCTACACCGACCGCGACGGCCGTCCGCTGCTGGTGCGCCGCCAGGTGCTGCTCACCGGCGAGAACCTCCAGGACGCCCAGCCCGGCCGCGACACGCAGACCCAGCAGCCCGCCGTGCACCTCACGCTGGACGCCAAGGGCGCGCGCATCTTCCGCGACGTCACCCGCGACAACGTCGGCAAGCGCATGGCCATCCTGCTGTTCGAGAACGGCAAGGGCGAAGTGGTCACGGCGCCCGTGATCCGCAGCGAAATCGCCGGCGGCCAGGTGCAGATCTCCGGCAGCATGACCGCCGAGGAAGCCGCCGACACGGCGCTGCTGCTGCGCGCCGGCGCGCTGGCCGCGCCCATGTCCATCATCGAGGAACGCACCATCGGCCCGAGCCTGGGCGCGGACAACATCGCCAAGGGCTTCGACTCCACGCTGTACGGCTTCCTGGCCATCGCGGTGTTCATCATCCTGTACTACCACCTGTTCGGGGTGTTCTCGACCATCGGCCTCACCTTCAACGTGCTGCTGCTGCTGGCGCTGCTGTCCATGCTGCAGGCCACGCTGACGCTGCCGGGCATCGCGGCCATCGCGCTGACGCTGGGCATGGCCATCGACTCCAACGTGCTCATCAACGAGCGCATCCGCGAGGAACTGCGCGCCGGCGCCACGCCGCAGCAGGCCATCCACCACGGTTTCGAGCGCGCCTGGGGCACGATCTTCGACTCCAACCTGACCACGCTGATCGTGGGCCTGGCGCTGCTGGCCTTCGGTTCGGGTCCGATCCGCGGTTTCGCGGTGGTCCACTGCCTGGGCATCCTGACCTCGATGTTCTCGTCCGTCGTGGGCGTGCGCGCGCTGGCCAACCTCTGGTACGGCCGCAAGAAGAAGCTCGCCTCGATCTCCATCGGCGAAGTCTGGAAACCCAAGGCGAACTGAACCGCAGGGGCGGCCGGAGCCCGGTTCCCGGCCGCCCGCACTGAATAAAAGCGAAGGCGAAACATGGAATTTTTCCGTATTCACCGCACCATCCCGTTCATGCGCCACGCGCTGGTGCTGAACATCATCAGCCTCGTGACCTTCGTCGCGGCGGTGTTCTTCATCGTCACGCGCGGCTTCCACCTGTCGATCGAATTCACCGGCGGCACGGTCATGGAAGTGAGCTACGCCCACACCGCCCAGCTCGAGACGGTGCGCGGCACGGTGTCTCGGCTCGGCTATTCCGACTTCCAGGTGCAGAACTTCGGCACCTCCCGCGACGTCATGATCCGCCTGCCGCTGGCCGAGGGCCAGACCTCGGCCACGCAGAGCGAAACCGTGATGAACGCGCTGAAGGCCGCCGACTCCACCGTGGAGCTGCGGCGCGTGGAGTTCGTCGGCCCGCAGGTCGGCCAGGAACTGCTGCACAACGGCCTGATGGCCCTGCTGGTGGTGGTGATCGGCATCATGGTCTACCTGGGCTTCCGCTTCGAATGGAAGTTCGCCGTGGCGGGCGTCATCGCCAACCTGCACGACGTGGTCATCATCCTGGGCTTCTTCGCCTTCTTCCAGTGGGAGTTCTCGCTGTCGGTGCTGGCCGGCGTGCTTGCCGTGCTGGGCTACTCCGTGAATGAATCCGTGGTCATCATGGACCGGATCCGCGAGAACTTCCGCAAGTACCGCAAGGCCGACGTGCAGGAAGTCATCAACAGCGCCATCACCCAGACCATCTCGCGCACCATCATCACGCACGGCTCCACGCAGATGATGGTGCTGTCCATGCTGTTCTTCGGCGGCCCCACGCTGCACTACTTCGCCATGGCGCTCACCATCGGCATCTGGTTCGGCATCTATTCCTCGGTGTTCGTCGCCGCCGCGCTGGCCATGTGGATGGGCGTCAAGCGCGAAGACCTGGTCAAGCCCGCCAAGAAGGAAACCGAGGGCGAAGTGGCCTGACCCGGCCGCCTTCCTCCTCTTTCCGACCAAGCCGCGGCCCCGTCCGCGGCTTTGTTTTGCGCGCCGCCGGCCGCTTTGGCTACCATAGGCGCATCATGGCACTCGCGATCGATCATCTCGTCGTGGCCGCGCCCGACCTCGAAAGCGGCGCGGCCCACGTCGCCCGGACGCTGGGCGTCGCGCCCGCCGCCGGCGGCGCCCGGCCCGACCGCGCCCCGGCAGCGCAACGCCAGGTCTTCCAGGAACACCGTCCACGGGTCGCGGACCGGCCTGCGGCCCAGCAGAAAAGCGCGCCGCGATGGCTGCATGACTACAATCCCCTTTTCGCTTCAAACGCTTCGAGATTCAAATGCCCCGCCTTGCCCATCGCACCCATGATTTCCTGACATTCCAGGTTGTAGAACTCTTCAAGCAGGCGCAGGCGCTGCAGACGGCGGGCAAGGACATCATCAGCCTGGGCATCGGCGAACCGGACTTTACCGCGCCGCCCCAGGTCGTGGAAGCGCTCGAACGCGCCGCCGCCGCGGGCCTGAGCGGCTACAGCCCCCCGGCCGGCCTGACCGCCGCTGCGCGAAGCCATTGCCGCGTTCTACCATGAGCAGTTCGGCGCCCGCATCGACCCGGCCCGCGTCATCGTGACGGCGGGCGCGTCGGGCGCGCTCACCCTGGCCTGCGCCGCCCTGGTCAACACCGGCGGCGAAGTGCTGATGCCCGACCCCTCCTATCCGGCCAACAGCAATTTCGTGCTGGCCGCGGGCGGCGTGCCCAGGCTGATTCCCAGCACGGCGGAAAAGCGCTTCCAGCTCAGCGCGCACGACGTGGCCGAGCACTGGACGTCCGCCACCCAGGGCGTGCTGGTCGCCTCGCCGAGCAACCCCACCGGCACCTCCATCGACCACGGCGAACTGGCCGAACTGCTGGCGCAGGTGCGCGCGCGCGAGGGTTTCGCCATCGTGGACGAAATCTACCTGGGCCTGTCGTACGAAGGGCAGCCGCGCTCGGCGCTGACGCTGGACGACGACATCATCGTCATCAACAGCTTCTCCAAGTATTTCCACATGACGGGCTGGCGCCTGGGCTGGATGATCGTGCCCGAAGACATGATCGCCCCGGTGGAGAAAATCGCCGCCAGCCTGGCGATCTGCGCGCCGACCCTGGCCCAGCATGCCGCGCTGGCGTGCTTCGCCCCCGATGCGCTGCGCACGTTCGAGCACCGCCGCGAAGCGTTCAAGCAGCGCCGCGACTACCTCTTGCCGGAATTCGAGCGCCTGGGCCTGCGCGTGCCGGTCAAGCCGGACGGGGCCTTCTATATTTATGCGGACATCGGCGGCCTGGGCACGGACAGCGCCGCCTTCTCGCAACGCCTGCTGCTCGAAGCCGGCGTGGCCGCGGTGCCGGGCCTGGATTTCGGCCCCGCGCACGGCCGCCACACCATGCGCTTTTCCTATGCGACCGGCCTGGACCGCCTCGAAGAGGCGGTGGCCCGCATGGGAAGACTGCTGCAGCGGTAAGCGGGGGAAGGCGGGCGGGAACCCGCCCGGGCCCGGCGCGTCAGTCGCGCGCCAGGGCGATGCCCGAGGCCAGGGCCAGGCGGCGGCGCTCGGCCTGCACCTTGGCGCCGTAGCCGTTGTCGTTGGGGCCGGTGGCCCCCACGTAGCAGGCCAGGCCGCCATCGACCGAACCGCGCCGGCTGATGCAGTCTTTCAGGATGGTCGCGCCCACGCGGATGTTGGCGCTGGGGTCCAGCGGGTTCTTGCCCAGGTCGTCGAACTTGTCCTGGTGCACGCTGGTCATGACCTGCATCAGGCCCTGGGCCCCCACATGGCTTTCGGCCAGCGGGTTGTAGCGCGACTCGATGGCGATCACCGCCAGCAGCAGCAGCGGGTCGAGCTGTTTTTCGCGCCCGACCTTGTACACGGTGTTCAGCAATGGGCCGGTGGCGTCATAGGCCACCTTGTACTTGCGCGAAATATAGTTGCGCAGGGCTTCGGTCTGCGCGCCGCTGGCCGCCGAGGCGGTTTTCTTGGGCGCGGGCACGGCCACGCGCGCCGGCCCCAGAATGCCGGTGGCATTGCTGGCGGGCGCTTCGGGCACGGCCATCGCGATGGCCGACGAGCTGTCGAAACCGGGCTCGACGCCCATGTCGGCATCGGAACCCAGGGAAGAAGGCGCTAGGGCGGTCAACAAGGCTTTGTGCACCTGCAATGCCTGGTCGCGCAAACCGGGCAAGGCGAACCCCATGCTCACCGTGACAATTACCGCGATACCCAGGTATACCGAGCAGATGCGCAGGAATTCGGCAAGATAGTGGTGCACTCCTTGGGCCATGCCTCGGAACAGGCGGGCCACTGACGCATCGGGCATGGAAACCTCCTGCGTAAAAAAGAGGGAGTCAATGTTAACCTCTCTTCCTCCCCAAAATGTAACCAAATCGCCGGGATCTGTAGTGAAATACCGCGACCTTAGAGACTTCATCGCCCAACTCGAACAGCGCGGCGAGCTCAAGCGCATCGCCGCGCCCGTATCCACGCGGCTCGAAATGACCGAGATTTCGGATCGCGTGCTGCGCGCCGGCGGCCCCGCCCTGCTGTTCGAGCACGCCACGCACGACGTGCCGCCGCGCGGAGATGCCGGTGCTGGCCAACCTGTTCGGCACGCCCGCGCGCGTGGCGCGCGGCATGGGCGCCGACGAGGTGGGTGCGCTGCGCGACATCGGCGTGCTGCTGGCCTCGCTGCGCGAGCCCGAGGCTCCCCGGGGGTCTGCGCGACGCGCTGGCCAAAGTATCCATGCTGAAGTCCGCGCTCTGGGACATGAGCCCCAAGACCGTCAAGAACCCCGCCTGCCAGGAAATCGTCTGGGAAGGCCAGGACGTGGACCTCGCGCGCCTGCCCATCCAGATGTGCTGGCCGGGCGACGTGGCGCCGCTGCTCACCTGGGGGCTGGTGATCACGCGCGGCCCCAACGCCCGCCGCCAGAACCTGGGCATCTACCGCCAGCAGCTGCTGGGCCGCAACAAGCTCATCATGCGCTGGCTGTCGCACCGCGGCGGCGCGCTCGATTTCCGTGACCACGCGCTGCGCACCCCGGCACGCCCTTCCCCATCGCGGTGGCGCTGGGCGCGATCCGGCCACCACGCTGGGCGCGGTCACGCCGGTGCCCGACAGCCTGTCCGAATACCAGTTCGCCGGCCTGCTGCGCGGCTCGCGCACCGAAGTGGCGCAGGCGCAGGGGCAGCAAGCTCTCGGTGCCGCCTGGGCGAGACTCGTGCTTGAAGGCCATCTGCTGCCCGCCGGCGACCCGCGCGCCGTCGCGCCGACGGTGCCCGAGGGTGTGAGCCCGCCGCCGGACACCGGCTACGAGATGGCGCTCGAAGGCCCCTATGGCGACCACACCGGCTACTACAACGAGCAGGACTGGTTCCCGGTGTTTACGGTCGACCGCATCACCATGCGGCGCAACCCCATTTACCACTCCACCTATACGGGCAAGCCGCCCGACGAGCCCGCCGTGCTGGGCGTGGCGCTCAACGAGGTGTTCGTGCCGCTGCTGCGCCGCCAGCTTCCGGAAATCGTGGACTTCTACCTGCCGCCGGAAGGCTGCAGCTACCGCCTGGCGGTGGTGTCGATCCGCAAACAGTACGCGGGTCACGCCAAGCGCGTGATGTTCGGGCTGTGGAGCATTCTGCGGCAGTTCATGTACACGAAGTTCATCGTGGTGGTGGACGAGGACGTGAACGTGCGCGACTGGAAGGAAGTCGTCTGGGCCATGACCACCCGCATGGACCCGGTGCGCGACACCCTGCTGGTGGAGAACACGCCCATCGACTACCTGGACTTCGCCTCGCCGGTCTCGGGACTGGGCGGCAAGATGGGCCTGGACGCCACCAACAAATGGCCGGGCGAGACCCAGCGCGAATGGGGCACGCCCATCGCCATGGACGCCGGCGTGCGCAAGCGGGTGGACGAGATGTGGGGGCGGCTGGGGCTGTAGACGCGCGGGCCGCATGGGCAGGCGGACGCATGCGCGGCCCGCCCGCGCTCAGGCGTCCTGCAGTTCCGTTTCCATGCGGCGCGGACGCTTCTTGCGGAGGTTGCCGGCGCCCTGGCGCGGCGTTGCCCCGGCGGGCAGATAGGGCAGCACGTCTTCGCGGCGCAGCGCCGCCGCATCCGAGCCGTCGCGCGACGACGCGGCCAGCGGCCGGGCGCACAACAGAAACACCTCGCCCAGCGCGAAGCGTTGGTAGCCGCGCACCGTCACGCCCGCCGCGCCCCGGACCTCGTCCGGCGCCAGT
>NZ_LHSJ01000141.1:0-10471 GCF_001270295.1 Achromobacter sp. DMS1
CTTCCCCGCCCGAGCCAGGCCGCGCCGCCCCCAACGGTCCGAAGCGCCGCCCGCCGCCGACGAGGCTCCCAAGGCCAAGCCCGTGCCTGTCCGGGTGCGGCTCGATATCCGGCCTTGGGGCGAGGTATGGGTCAACGGCATCGCCAAGGGCATCAGCCCGCCGGTGAAAGAAATACGGCTGATCCCGGGCAAGTACCAGGTCGTGCTGCGCAACGCCGACCTGCCGCCCTACCGCGCGACGCTGGAGATCAAGCCGGGCCAGCCCGCCGTCATTTCCCACACCTTCCAGTAGGAAGCGGTCAGCCTTCCTCCGGCTCGGGCGCTTTTGGCAGCACGAGGGTGAACACCGAGCCGCGCCCGGGACGCTGGACACCTCCACGCGTCCGTTGTGGCGTTCGGCCACCGTGCGCACGAAAGCCAGCCCCAGGCCCGCGCCGCCCACGTCGTTGCGCGTGTCGGCGGCCATTCGCGAGAAGGGCTCGAAGAGGCGGCCCAGGTTCTCGGGGGCGATGCCCTGGCCCTGGTCGCGGATGGCCACGCGCCAGCACCCCGCGTCCTCGGCGATGCTGCAATGGATGCGGGTCTGCGCCGGGCTGTACTTGATGGCGTTGTCGATCAGGTTGCACAGCGAGCGCATGAGCAGGGTCTGGTCGCCCTGCACATAGGCGCAAGGCAGGGGCTGGGCGATTTCCAGCGCGATGCTGCGCTGGCGGGCCGGAGCCCAGAACTCGTCCACGGCGTCCTGCAGCAGGCTGGACAGATCCAGTTCCGTCGTTCCGATGGTCATGGACTCCGCGCGCGTCAGGTGCACGAAATCGTCCACCAGCCGCAAGGTGCGGCGGGCCAACTGGGCGATGCGGTCCAGGGTTTCTTCCTGCTCGGGCGGGGCAGGCCCGGCGCGCTGCATGTCCACCAGCGCCAGTATCGAGCTCTGGGGAGCGCGCATGTCGTGCGAAATGAAGCGCAGCGTTTCCTCGCGCTGCCGCTCCGCGCGGCGGATGCGCGAGATATCCGTGAGCGTGGCCACCGTGCCGGCGAAGTTGCCTTCGGCCGTGTGGATGGGTGCGCATTTCAGGATGAGGTCGCGGCCTGCTTTGTCGCGCAGTTCCAGGTCGGCGCTCCATGGCGACGCGGATGCGGCCGGGCCCAGGCCCCGCAGCGCTTCCGCCACCCGCTGGCGGGCCTCGTCGTCCGGGATGGTGTGCGCCAGCAGATGCATGGCCGGATGGCCCATGCGGGGGGGGCCGCAGCCCCAGCCGCCGGAAATACATGACGGCCGCCTGGTTGCGGAATTGCACGCGGCCGTCCTGGTCGAAAACCAGGGTGGCGTCGGGCATGCCGTCCAGCCCGTCGGCAAGGAAGCGCCGCAGGTTGCGCACCCGCGCCAGCGCGCGGCGCAGCTCGCCGATCCGGCTTTCCAGCGACGCGCCCGGGTCGGCCGACAGCGCGCGCGCTTCGTTGAGGACGGGCGGGTATTCGCGCTGCAGGCGGCGCAGCTCGTTATCCATGTAGCGCAGCGCCGCTTCCTGGCTGCGCCAGCTCCAGGCGGGGTAGGCCAGCGCCACGCCCAGCAGGGCGGCCGATGGCGCAAACCATTCGTGCCCGTGGATCAGCAGCAGCGCCGCCAGGGCCAGGATGGCGAAAAGCAGTCCTACGCAGACCAGCAGCGCCTGCTTGGGCGAAAGGCGCCAGAGCGCCAGACAGGCCAGCAGGACGGGCAGCGCGGACAGCAGCGACGCCAGCCAGGGCGGCGTGGGCTGGAAGGCCATGCGCTCGCGCGCCGCCTGCAGCAGGTTGGCCTGGATTTCCACGCCGGACATGCCATTGCCCTCCCGCGACACGGGCGTGGGAAACATATCTCCCAGGCCCGTGGCCCATGCGCCCACGAGTACATACTTGCCCTGCAGCGCCGAGGGCGGCACCTCGCCCCGCAGCACGGAAAGATACGACACCGTGCGCATGTGGGCCGCCGGTCCGGCATAGGGAATCAGAATGGAGGCATCCTGCGCCGCCTGGCGGAGAAAATGCGCGGCCCGTTCTCCTTCGCCGCCCACGGCCACCATGGCCAGCGCCAGGGTATTCCAGCGCCGGCCCCCGAAATCCACCGAAAGCACGGCCCGGCGCACGCTGCCGTCGGCGTCCACCAGGGCGTTGATGAAACCCTCGCCGGCGGCCGCCTCGGCCAGCAGCGGAATGGGGGAACTGAGCGTGGTGGGCGTGCGCAGACGGTCGAACACCACCGGCAGCACCACGCGTCCGTGCCGGCGCATGCTGGCGGCCAGAATGGCGTCATCCGCCGGATGGACGCGTCGGGCTCGGCGAGTATCAGGTCCATGCCGACGGCGCGGGCGTCCCGCAGGCGTTCGAGCAGCGCGGCATGATCGCGGCGCCGCCAGGGCCAGCGGCCCAGCGCCTCGATACTGGCGTCATCGATCGCGACGATGACGATGTCGTTCGCCGCCGGGCGGCCGGCAAGCGTTACCGCCCGGTCATACAGAATCTGGTCCACCCGCCCCAGGCCGTTCCACCAGCCCAGCAGGGCGGCCAGCAGCGCCAGCGCCGCCGTCAGCCACAGCCCTGAGCGCGATGTCCGGTCCTGCGGTTCGGCGGTTTCGGGCATGGCTGCCTCAGTAATCGGTGAGCGTCACCAATCCGCCGGAGCCGGAAGACACCCCCAGCCCGTAGGAAGTCATGAGCTGGTTGGCTCCTTCGAAACTGACGATGGCGTCTTCGCCGCCCAGGCCCAGCTCGTCGATGGCGCGCACGGAGACGTAGTGCGTGCGGCGCGCGAAGCGGAGAACCGGATGTCGTTGGTGGCGTAGACCGTCGACGACACCGGCAGCGCGCCCTGCGGGTCGCGCGAGACGCGCACCAGGTACTGCCTTGCGCCCGGGACCGGCGCGAAGGCGCTGGTCCAGACGCCTCCGCCGAGACGCTGGGCGGGGCCGAGCCGGGGAGCGGCCAGCAGGGGGCGCACCTCCGACATGCGGCCGTCGGCGGCCACCTTGGCGCCGAAGCCGCGCTGCACGGCGTCGGTGCGTGCGGGAGCGGCCTGCGGGGGCATGCGGCTGCAGCCGCACGCTGCCTTCCAGCACTTCGCTCTGCATGCCGTTGGCGGCCGCCTGCACGCGGAAGCGCGTGCCACGCACGCCCGTCACCGCCACCGGCGTGCGCACTTCGAAGCGGCCCACGCCCTGGCCGGCGGGCGCCACGGAGGATTCCACCGTGCCCTGGCGCACCCGGATCACGGAATCGGTCAGGTGCGAATGCTCGAATTGGCGCAGCCGCTGCAGTTCCACCGCGCCTTCCGACGGCACGGTCAGGGTGGAGCCGTCGGCCAGCTGCAGGGTGACGAACCCGCCCGGGGCCGTGGCGATCGTGCTGCCTTCGGCCATGCGCTCGCCCGGCTGCACGGCTTTTCCGTCCCGGGTCGCCTGGCCGCTGACGTGCGCCACCGTGGCCTGTGCGGGACGTTCGGGAATCATGGACAGCGGGATGCGCAGCTCCAGGCCGATGGGCAGCAGCTCCGGCGTGACGACGCGGTTCAGCGTCTGGAGGGGGTTCCAGTTGGAGGGATTGCCCGTGTAGGCGGTGGCCAGCTCGATCAGGGTGTCGCCGGGCCGCACGCGGTAGATGAAGTCTTCGCCCAGCGCGCCGGCGGGCTGGGCCAGCGCGGCGTGCGCGAGCAGGGCGCCGACAGCGCACGCGGTCAGAGCAGGCAGGAAAGGCGCGCTCGGGCGGCTCATGTATGTCTCTCCAGTGGGGGCCGGTTTGCGGGGGGCGCGGTTCATTGCGGGGCGCGGGCGTCCTCGCCGCCCTGGCCAACCAGTTCCAGCCGGTATCCCAGGGCATAGGACGAGCTCAGGCGCACGCCGTTCTCGGGGCGCAATTGCAACTTTTGGCGAATGTTCGACAGATGCGTGTCCAGCGTGCGCGACGTGGCCGGGATTTCGCGGTTCCATACGCATTCGGCCAGCACGTCGCGCGACATCAGGCGGCCCAGGTTGCGGAAAAAAAGCAGGGCCAGTTCGCATTCCTTGGGAGCGAGGGCGACCGGAACGCCGTTGAGCGAGACGGTGCGGGCCGCGGGATCGATGCGATAGCTGGCCACCTCGAAGGTTTCGTCGACCGGATCGGACAGCCGGCTGCGGCGCAGCAGCGCGGCCACGCGCGCCAGCAGCTCCATGGGGCGCAGCGGCTTGACGATGTAATCGTCGGCGCCCGCGCGCAGGCCTTTCACCAGGTCGTCTTCGCCGGAACGGTTGGTGAGGAAAATGACGGGAATGCGATGGCCGACATTGGCGCGGATCCAGCGCAGCACCTCATCGCCGTCCATGTCGGGCAGGTGCCAGTCCAGCAGCACGAGGTCGAATGTTTCACTGCGCAGGGCAGCGAGCAGGTCTCGGCTCTGCTGGTAACTGCCGCAATCGTAGCCAGCGGCGGTCAGGACTTGCTGAATATGGCGCGCCTGGTCCAGATCGTCTTCCAGCGACGCAATTCTCATTAGATTTTTTCTCGCGAGGGTTGCTGCGCGGCGCCTGTCGGCGCCTTCCGGTGCGGGCGGGGAATGTGTAAACGAATGATAACCCGGGTGCGCCGCCGTCTTGGGAATGCCGCGTCAGGAACTGTCAAACATTGCAAAGTTAACGAATCTTGACTGGAGTTGTTGCAGTCCGGGACGCCACACTGTTTCCAATTCGCCGCGGCGGGCGCGCAACGCGCCACGCCGCCACTTGGCGGGGCTGCTCGACACGAACCCATCCACCCCGCCCGCCGTATGCCGCTGCTCGCGGTGCAGCAATCGTTGCTGCGGTTTTCATGGCGCGTTCCAGACAACCCTTTGCGTGTCCGTGCGGAGGCTTGCTCGTGTCGACAAGCCCGCGGGACGCGGGATGGAATCGAAAATGAATCAATTGCGCGTATTGTTGATGTCGCCCGACGAGGCGCTGCGGTCCGCGGCGGTTTCGGCGCTGCTGCAGGCCGGCATTTCCGCCCGCGGCTGCTCGACTTCGCTGGAGTTGTTCGGCTTGCTCGCCGCCGGCGCCTGCGATGCCGTGGCGCTGGACGTCGCTTCGCTCGGCGAGATCGGCTATGCGCTGGTGGCGCGGCTGCGCGGCTTCCTCGCCCATGGGTATCGTGGTGATGGGACGGGGCCTGACGGTCGACGTCCGCCTGCGCTGCCTTCAGGGCGGCGCCGACGCCTGCCTGCCCGAGCCCGGCGACCCCCGCGAACTCGCATGCATCCTGCTGGCCCTGGCCCGGCGCCTGCCGTCCGATTCGCCACCCGCCGCCGGGGACGCCGACGGCACGCCCGGCGAGTGGGAGCTGCGCGACCAGGGCTGGACGCTGGTCGCGGCCCAGCGGCGCGACCATTTCCCTGTCCTCCAACGAGCGCCTGATCGTGCGCGCCCTGTTCGAGGTGGCCGGCCGTGCGGTGGGCCGCAGCGAACTCGCTGAGGAATTGCGTGTCGAAGGAGGCGCTGCGCGCGCCAGCAGCGCGCGCAGCATCGACGTGATCATCAGCCGACTGCGCCGCAAGGCGGAAATGGCGGGAATCATTCTGCCCATTCGCACGGTATACGGCAGCGGATACCTGTTCGCCGATCGGTGACCGCGCACGATGCGACCCTATTTTTGGGCCGATTTTCAGCCAGCATGCGCGGTTCTCCCGGATTCTCGCGTCTTCCGCCGGCAACGCGGCCATATGCTGCGTTGCAAAGTTCTTTGACATGACAGCCAGGTCTAAGTTATGCTAAAGGGCTTACTGCTTTATTTGCGCCAAGTGCGTGCGCCCGGTTCTTGCCGGGTTGGATGGCAAGGCGGGGCGGCGGCAGGTGCGTCACGAACCTGACACGGAACAGCCCTTCGGCATCGGCCGGCATCTGGCAGTAGGTTGTGCGTTTACATGGTTTGTTGGCAAGTCCGCTCTTTTACGTATACGAACGTTTGAGGCGGTTTTGCGCGAACTGCCTGCTCCGAGGGAGCCCATCCCGAGGAGGAAAGTACGTAAGTACTACCAGTAGTACTACCAGTGGTACGTAAAAGGGATTTCAAAGGTCATGCCTACCATTAGCCAACTCGTGCGCAAGCCGCGCGAAGTCAGCATCATCAAAAGCAAGAGCCCTGCGCTCGAAAACTGCCCGCAACGCCGCGGCGTGTGCACGCGCGTGTACACCACCACCCCCAAGAAGCCGAACTCCGCTCTGCGCAAGGTCGCCAAGGTTCGCCTGACCAACGGTTACGAAGTCATTTCGTACATCGGCGGCGAAGGCCACAACCTGCAGGAGCACTCGGTGGTTCTGGTGCGTGGCGGTCGTGTGAAGGACTTGCCCGGTGTGCGCTACCACATCGTGCGCGGTTCCCTCGACCTGCAAGGCGTCAAGGACCGCAAGCAGGCCCGCTCGAAGTACGGCGCCAAGCGTCCGAAGAAGGCTTGATAGCAAGCAGTATCACGCAGTACCCCTTGGTGGCGGAGGTCCGTCACGAAGGAAGATGTGCAACCGCGCCGACCCGTACAGGCAGGTGCGCGGCACGTAAGGGGTCGTCCCGTTGGGCGGCCATGGCCGTGTAGGAAACACGGTTCAACTGAACAGACACAAGGAAGCAACAATGCCCCGTCGTCGCGAAGTACCCAAGCGCGAGATTCTGCCCGATCCCAAGTTCGGCAGCGTCGAGCTCGCCAAGTTCATGAACGTCGTCATGCTGGACGGCAAGAAGGCCGTCGCCGAGCGCATCGTCTACGGCGCCCTCGAGCAAGTGCAAGCCAAGACCGGCAAGGAGCCGCTCGAGGTTTTCAGCACGGCGATCAACAACATCAAGCCCATCGTCGAAGTGAAGAGCCGCCGCGTTGGCGGTGCCAACTACCAAGTGCCGGTTGAAGTGCGCCCCGTGCGCCGCCTGGCCCTGGCTATGCGTTGGCTCCGTGAAGCCGCCAAGAAGCGTGGCGAGAAGTCGATGGACCTGCGTCTTGCTGGCGAACTGATCGACGCCGCCGAAGGTCGTGGCGCCGCGATGAAGAAGCGCGAAGACACGCACAAGATGGCCGAGGCCAACAAGGCCTTCAGCCATTTCCGCTGGTAATTTAAGGACTAACCCACCATGGCCCGCAAAACCCCGATCGAGCGCTATCGCAACATTGGTATCTCTGCGCACATCGATGCAGGGAAAACCACCACGACCGAACGCATCCTGTTCTACACCGGCGTCAATCACAAGATTGGCGAAGTGCATGATGGCGCCGCCACCATGGACTGGATGGAACAAGAGCAAGAGCGTGGCATCACCATTACGTCGGCTGCTACGACGGCGTTTTGGCGTGGCATGGCCGGCAACTACCCCGAGCACCGCATCAACATCATCGACACCCCGGGACACGTGGACTTCACCATCGAGGTGGAGCGTTCCATGCGCGTGCTGGACGGCGCCTGCATGGTGTACTGCGCCGTGGGTGGCGTGCAGCCGCAGTCGGAAACCGTGTGGCGCCAGGCCAACAAGTACGGCGTGCCGCGCCTGGCGTTCGTCAACAAGATGGACCGCACCGGCGCCAACTTCTTCAAGGTCTATGACCAGCTGAAGACGCGCCTGCGCGCCAACCCCGTGCCCATCGTGATCCCGATCGGCGCCGAAGACACCTTCAAGGGCGTGATCGACCTCATCAAGATGAAGGCGATCATTTGGGACGAAGCCAGCCAGGGCACCAAGTTCGACTACGAAGACATCCCGGCCGAGCTCCAGGCTTCCGCCGAGGAATGGCGCGAGAAGCTGGTGGAGGCCGCCGCCGAGTCGTCCGAGGAACTGATGAACAAGTACCTCGAGACCGGCGAGCTGGACGAAGCCGAGATCAACCAGGCCCTGCGCCAGCGCACCATCGCCGGCGAAATCCAGCCGATGCTGTGCGGCACCGCCTTCAAGAACAAGGGCGTGCAGCGCATGCTCGACGCCGTCATCGACTACCTGCCCTCGCCGGTCGACATCCCGCCGGTCGAAGGCACCGACGACGACGGCAACGAAGTCAAGCGCAAGGCCGACGACGGCGAGAAGTTCTCTGCGCTGGCGTTCAAGCTCATGACCGACCCGTTCGTCGGCCAGCTCACCTTCGTGCGCGTCTACTCGGGCGTGCTGAAATCGGGCGACACGGTCTACAACCCGGTCAAGGGCAAGAAGGAACGCATCGGCCGCATCCTGCAGATGCACGCGAACAACCGCGAGGAAATCAAGGAAGTTCTGGCCGGCGACATCGCCGCCGTCGTGGGCCTGAAGGACGTGACCACCGGCGAAACGCTGTGCGACGTCGATTCGCACGTGACGCTGGAGCGCATGGAGTTCCCCGAGCCCGTGATTTCGCAGGCCGTGGAACCCAAGTCCAAGGCCGACCAGGAAAAGATGGGCCTGGCGCTGTCGCGCCTGGCGCAGGAAGATCCGTCGTTCCGCGTGCGCAGCGACGAAGAATCCGGCCAGACCATCATTTCGGGCATGGGCGAGCTGCACCTGGAAATCATCGTCGACCGCATGAAGCGCGAATTCGGCGTGGAAGCCAACGTCGGCAAGCCCCAGGTGGCCTACCGCGAAACCATCCGCAAGACCTGCGAAGAAGTCGAAGGCAAGTTCGTCAAGCAGTCGGGCGGCCGCGGCCAGTACGGTCACGTCGTGATCAAGCTGGAACCGCTGGAACCGGGCGGCGGCTACGAATTCGTGGACGCCATCAAGGGCGGCGTGGTGCCGCGCGAGTTCATCCCCGCGGTGGACAAGGGCATCCAGGAAACCCTGCCGTCGGGCATCCTGGCCGGCTATCCGGTCGTGGACGTCAAGGTCACGCTGTTCTTCGGTTCGTACCACGACGTGGACTCGAACGAAAACGCGTTCAAGATGGCCGGTTCCATGGCGTTCAAGGAAGGCATGCGCAAGGCCAGCCCTGTGCTGCTCGAACCCATGATGGCCGTTGAAGTCGAAACGCCCGAAGACTACGCCGGCACCGTGATGGGCGACCTGTCGTCCCGTCGCGGCATGGTCCAGGGCATGGACGACATGGTTGGCGGCGGCAAGGTCATCAAGGCCGAGGTGCCGCTGGCCGAGATGTTCGGCTACGCCACGAACCTGCGTTCGCTGACGCAGGGCCGTGCGACCTACACGATGGAATTTAAGCATTACGCCGAGGCTCCGAAGAACGTCGCTGACGAAGTCATCGCCGCTCGGGCCAAGTAAACAACCCTCGCCGCGTCTGCCTCAGGGCAGCGCGGCAAACATCCAAGTTTCCTTGAAAGTCAAAGGATAGAGATCATGGCAAAAGGCAAGTTTGAACGTACCAAGCCGCACGTGAACGTGGGTACGATTGGTCACGTTGACCACGGCAAAACGACGTTGACGGCGGCCATCACGACGGTGCTGTCGAGCAAGTTCGGCGGCGAAGCCAAGGGCTACGACCAGATCGATGCGGCTCCTGAAGAGAAGGCGCGCGGCATCACGATCAACACGGCGCACGTGGAATACGAAACGGAAACGCGCCACTACGCGCACGTTGACTGCCCGGGCCACGCCGACTACGTGAAGAACATGATCACGGGCGCGGCGCAGATGGACGGCGCGATCCTGGTGGTGTCGGCCGCCGACGGTCCGATGCCGCAGACGCGCGAGCACATTCTGCTGAGCCGCCAGGTGGGCGTGCCGTACATCATCGTGTTCCTGAACAAGGCGGACATGGTCGATGACGCCGAGCTGCTGGAGCTGGTGGAAATGGAAGTTCGCGAGCTGCTGTCGAAGTACGACTTCCCGGGCGACGACACGCCGATCATCAAGGGTTCGGCCAAGCTGGCGCTGGAAGGCGACAAGGGCGAGCTGGGCGAGCAGGCGATCCTGTCGCTGGCGCAGGCGCTGGACACGTACATTCCGACGCCGGAGCGCGCGGTTGACGGCACGTTCCTGATGCCGGTCGAAGACGTGTTCTCGATCTCGGGTCGCGGCACGGTGGTGACTGGCCGTATCGAGCGCGGCGTGATCAAGGTTGGCGAAGAAATCGAAATCGTGGGCATCAAGCCGACGGTGAAGACGACGTGCACGGGCGTGGAAATGTTCCGCAAGCTGCTGGACCAAGGCCAGGCGGGCGACAACGTGGGCATTCTGCTGCGCGGCACCAAGCGTGAAGACGTCGAGCGCGGCCAGGTGCTGGCCAAGCCGGGTTCGATCACGCCGCACACGGAGTTCACCTCGGAGGTGTACATTCTGTCCAAGGAAGAGGGTGGGCGCCACACGCCGTTCTTCAACGGCTACCGTCCGCAGTTCTACTTCCGCACGACGGACGTGACGGGCACGATCGATCTGCCCAAGGACAAGGAGATGGTGCTGCCGGGCGACAACGTGACGATGACGGTCAAGCTGCTGTCGCCGATCGCCATGGAAGAAGGTCTGCGCTTCGCCATCCGTGAAGGCGGCCGTACCGTCGGCGCCGGCGTGGTCGCCAAGATCATCGCCTAAGTTG